>DAOUZU010000110.1 GCA_030665535.1 Dehalococcoidia bacterium | reverse complement strand
ACAAACGGTGCAAAAAAGAACGGCAAACAGAACAGCGAAACAAGAACACTGGACGAAAGGGTGGCCGGCGTGGCTAATGACGCCGGGCAGTATATCTCCCAGATAAGTAACCAGATAGCGGAAGATGCCGAGAAGAAGGCCCGGCAGGCCCTCAGTGACTACGAAAAAGAGATTGAGAAGATCGTTCTTCAGTCCAAGGAAGAACTGGGCAAAAAGAGCCTGGAGATATCGGAAAAGATCAGGGAGGCTATATTGATCAAGGCCGAGGAAACATCCAACGGCCTGATTGAAAGAATAGTGGCCGATAAGAACAAGACGGCTGAAGAGATGGCGCAGAAACTGCAGACGGCCAAGGTAGAGGCGGAGACGGTAACGCCCGAGGAGGCCAAGATAGAGGCGGAGGCGGAGGTGGCAAAGCCTGAGGAGGTCATGGCGGAAAAGGAACAGCCCGCAGATGCCAAAGATGAAGCGGCGGCCGAAGATAAAGGGGAATTGGAAGAAAAGCACAGAGATGCCGAGTATAAGTCGGCCAGAGCGGCTGCCGAATTCGGCTATAAAATAGAGAACCTGGGCGTACAGGCCAATCCGGAGGGCAAAAACGGGGAAGGGCAGAAGGCAGATACCGGCGAACATACCACAGAAGTTGTAAAAAGTGGTGATGAAGCCGATATTGATGATTTTGTCCGCTACCTGTCACAGTAGTCCCTTCCGGGGGAACCCTTAGGGCCGTTGGCGGCATCCGGCACAGACCGTGCCACCGGGACAGCCATCCGGTTGTCTGGGAGCTACCAGTTCCCTGGTGGTGCGGCGGATAGCTGCCAACGGCTCACCTGTTTATTTACGACCAGCTTTACAGTCAGTGGCTGCTTTCAACGGCGGCGGGCATTTAGCTCTCGTCCCTCTTTCACTGATTGCAGATAAATGGCAATATGGCTAAAATGGGCGATGAGTGCCGTAATGCCGATATTAGCCCGAATCCGAGCTTTTGCCCCTACCGCACTGCTGCTGTTACTGGCTCTTGCCCTGGTCTTTACGGCTCTAGGTACGCCAGTGCTGACTGCGCCCGGTGCACCGGCCACCTTCACCGAGATTGACCGCTTTATCCAGCGCTTTCTTGAGGAGCAGAGAATCCCCGGCTTAGCGGTGGTGATTGTCCAGGATGAGCAGGTTGTTTACGAAAAAGGCTACGGCGTTACTAGTCTGAATAACCCTTCTCCGGTAAGTCCTCGAACGGTATTTGACTTGGCCTCGGTGTCCAAGTCTTTCACTGCCCTGGGGGTGCTGCTACTGCAAGACGAGGGACTGATTGACCTGGATTCTCCGCTAAGCCTCTATCTGCCCGATTTCCACCTGGATGACAGACAGCTGTCGGACAAAATTACGGTTCGGCATCTACTGAACCAGACCAGCGGCCTGCCAGCCGTCTCCACCGAGCCCCTGGCCTTCTATGATGGCGTAGACGCCATGGAGGATATGGTGGCCGCCCTCGGCGATATCAAGATGTACACAAACCCCGGGACAGCCTTTGAGTATGCCAACCTTAACTACGCCCTGCTGGGGGCGTTGATAGAGGAAGTGACCGGGCAGACCTTCGAGGACTATATGCAGCAGCGGGTATTCACCCCGCTGGGTTTGAGCAATACCACCCTTGACCCCGATGAAGCCGCCAACGGGGAGCGGGCCGACGGCCACCAGCTGCTGTTCGGCCAGATAATAACCAAGAATACACCGGTATACCGCAGCGCTGCACCCGCCGGATGGGTAATGTCATCTGCCGAGGATATGGGCCGGTGGCTGCTTCTTCACCTGAACTCGGGGCGCCTGGATGGTGAACAGGTGGTGCCGGAGCGGGATATCCAACAGGCGCATGAGGCCGGGGCGATATTTGAATTGAATGGGGAGATTGTTGGCTACGGGATGGGCTGGTTCAGCGAGATTACAGATGATAATCTGACTATCATCTGGCACGGCGGCGATACCCTGAATTTCGGTGCCGATATGCTGACGTTCCCCGACCAGCGGCTGGGCGTAGTCGTACTGGTAAACAGCCAGAACAGCTCGGTGATGCACCACCTTGCCGCTGATGTGGCCGGAATGATGTTGGGGGTGGATGTGAAGCTACCGGTCCCTCCCTGGTGGGCATCCTGGCAGACGGTTGATAGAATCGCCACCGGCGCCATTGGCATGGCCACTCTTATTGTCCTGGCCCTGGTGGCATATATATGGCGGGAGTGGCGGTATATCAGGGGTCACCAGGGGGTGGTTTTCGGGGGGCGGAAGATAGCCGCCGGGCCGTTGATGCTACGTAGCGTGCCTTTGGTACTGCTTGGCTTGGCGGCGGGCGCCGGATTGCTGGTGGTGGAGAACCTCTTCGGTTTCAACCCCTACCTGGCAATACTGGTCTTCGGTCGCTACGCCCCGCCCGGCGTATGGATAGCCGGCCTGACCATAATCGGCATTGTCTCGCTATGGGTTATCGCGCTGGCCGCCCTAGCGCCGTTTTCGGCCCAGCATCACCGGCACGGCGACATACCCTAGCCGTCCTGCCTGCCTCGGCCCCGGTCCTCAAGTATCTCCCGGAGCGTCTTCAGGTTTATCACGTCCTCGCGGTTATATCTGAGCAGGGTTGCCAGCGCCTCGTCGTCATTGTGGTTTATATAGCGTCGCCACAGCTTGACGGCCTCGAAACCGTCGACATCTTTTTCCTGCCGCTGTATGCCCAGCTGGCGTTCAACACATTTCAGGCCGCCTTTCAGGCTGTGGCGCCAGCAGGCGTACATAAGGTCATCGTGTCGGAACATCTCGGCCAGATTGACGCCAAGCTGATAGTTTATGTACGGAAGGTCAAAGCGGCTGCCGTTGTAGGTATAGATGGTATGGGTACCATCAAGGGAGTGGAGCAGGTTATCGCTGGTGATATCCTCGCCGACTAACTGTGTGAACTGGTCGTCCTGCCCGTTATGGAGGTATATGCCGACAACCGTAATCCGGCTGTACCGGGGCGAAAGACCGGTCGTCTCTATATCCAGGAACGCATCAAAACGGCGACGGGAAGTCTTCTCGTATGTCATTGTTGTTCGGCCAGCCGGTAACGAATAAGTTATAACTCCAGGTGCCGTGTATATGGTAAGTCTTCGGCATTGGGATTGTCCAGCCAGGCAGAGGTATGGAGCAGGAGCAGGCAGGCGGGCTGCCGTTACGGCGGTGGGGGGTATTACCGTCCGCCCTGTTGCGCTTCGGCCCCCCAATTTGCTAGACTTATACCTACGCGGGCCGTTAGCTCAGTTGGTAGAGCACCTGACTTTTAATCAGGGTGTCACAGGTTCGAGACCTGTACGGCCTACCA
>DAOUZU010000130.1 GCA_030665535.1 Dehalococcoidia bacterium | reverse complement strand
CCACGGCAGCGGCGCCGGAAGCCATAACCGCGGCGGCGTTGCCAATATCAATGCCGCCGATGGCCACCACCGGTATGCTGACAACCTTTTTAATTGCGGTAAGTTGCTCCAGACCGATGACGGTAACATCTTCTTTACTACCGGTGGCATAGATAGCGCCGGCGGCAACATAGTCGGCGCCATCGGCCTGGGCCTTCTTCGCCTGGGTTACGTCACTCACCGAGACGCCCAGCAGTTTGTTCATCGGCAGCAGGCGCCGGGCGGCGGCCGCCGGCAGGTCACCCTGTCCCAAGTGTAGGCCGTCGGCAGCGGCGGCCAGGGCGATGTCCGCGTAGTTATTGACTATAAAAAGGACGTCATTCTCACGGCATATCTCCCCAAGCGCACAGGCAATGGCCAGCAGTTCTTTTTTGGGCGATATATCGTCTCTTAGCTGAATGACGCTGGCCCCACCCGCAATGGCCTGGCGGGCAATCTCGGCGTGGCTAAGGCTACCCAGGGAAGCGGTGTCAACAACCACATACAGCCCGGAGACGCGTTTGATTTTATCGCGCCTCAGTAGCCGGGACAGAAGCTGACGCTCAATGGTGTAAAGAAAAAACCTGGCCTGTTTGTACCTCTCCGTCTCCAGGTCAATGCCCGGTGTCCTGGACAGTTCCTCCAGGACCCTCAGGGACTGCTGTACCCGCTTGGCATTGGCGCTAATGGCAGCTTCAATGTCTTTGTGGCCGGCCTGCCCCTCTGCCTGCATGTCCCGGCCGATATCCACATTGGCGCGACGAGCCTCCAGAAGCTGACGCCCCAGGGACGGGCTGATGGCGGCAAGTTCATGGCGCATATTCTTCAGCTGCCGTGTCAAAGCGGCGTCATCAAGCTGAAAGCGGGCAATGTCTTCCAGTAGGCGAAGGCCTTCACCGGTGCGGTCGAGGTTGGCATCGATAATGCGCAGGTTGATCTGTGGTTTACGGTGTGAAGTCAATAGCGTTTTACCCAACGGTCAATAGTAAAATTGTTTAGCAAGGAAAGGTCAATTGTAACATAAACTTGTGAGGGGGGCAAAGCGCCACCGGCTAGCCAGTGATGGCGTTAGGGATATGCTCAATCCGTGGTGGCCCGTCCTTCGGGTTCAGCATAACGCCGACAAAGTCAATGCGCCATGAGGCCGGCATATTGTAGTGGCCCTGCCGGTAGTGAAGGGCGGTGGCTATCAACCGGTCCTTCTTGGCCGGTGTAACCGATTCCTCCGGGCTGCCGTAATTAAGACTGGTTCTTGTCCTCACCTCAACGAAGACCAGGAAGTCGTCCTGCCGGGCCACAATATCTACTTCACCCTGGGGGCAGCGATAGTTGGTATCCAAGATGCGATAGCCCTTATTCTCAAGGTATTCCCGGGCCAGGCTTTTGCCCAGGTCGCCGGTGCTTTTATTTGACATAACTAAAAAGAGACCTCACTGGATCAAAAGAGCGGCGGTGGATCGCCGAAGGCCCCAGTCTGAGCAGGCCGAGCACGTGCTCTTCGGTCCAGTAGCCTTTATTGTGCGACAAGCCGTAGCCGGAGTATCTGGCATCCATATCCGCCATTAGGCGGTCACGGCTCACCTTGGCGATTATGGAAGCGCAGGCGATGGAGATACAGAGTGCGTCGCCATTCGTTATCCCCCTCTGCGGCAGGGTCAGGCGGGGCAGGGTAAGATAATCTATGAGCAGGGAGTCCGGTGGAGGGTCTAGCTGCTTAACTGCCGTTTTCATTGCCAGGTGGGTGGCCTTGAGTATGTTGTGTCTGTCGATATAGCGGTGGGAGACGACGCCGATGGCTACCGAGATGCTCTTTTCCTGGATATAACTGTATACATACTCCCGTTTTGCCGCCGTGAGCAGCTTGGAGTCCCTCACCAGGGTCA
>DAOUZU010000074.1 GCA_030665535.1 Dehalococcoidia bacterium | reverse complement strand
TAGCCCGGCGTCAGGCCATCACCAACCCGGACAACACGGTCTACAGTGTTAAGCGGTTGATGGGGCGCAAGTTTGATGATCCTACCATAGAATCCGATCGTAAGTTTCTGGCCTATAAGATAGACAAGGCGGACAATGGTGGTGTCAAGGTGCTTATGGGCGGCAAGGAGTTCAGCCCGCCGGAGATATCGGCCATGATTCTGCAGAAGCTCAAGGCGGACGCTGAAGCCTATCTGGGAGAAACGGTTACCGAGGCGGTTATAACCGTACCCGCCTATTTTAACGACAGCCAGCGGCAGGCAACCAAGGACGCCGGCCAGATAGCCGGCCTGAAGGTGCTGCGCATAATCAACGAACCCACGGCCGCTTCCCTGGCCTATGGGCTGGACAAGAAGCACGACGAGACCATCGCCGTCTACGACCTGGGCGGCGGCACCTTTGATATATCCATCCTGGAGCTGGGTGAGGGCACCTTCCAGGTGAAGTCCACCAGCGGCGATACCCACCTGGGCGGCGACGACTTCGACCAGAAGGTCATAGATTATCTGGTCGCCGAGTTCAAGAAAGACCAGGGCATAGACCTGCACCAGGACAAGATGGCCCTGCAGCGGCTCAAAGAGGCGGCTGAGAAGGCCAAGAGCGAGCTTTCTACCGTCCAGCAGACAGATGTAAACCTGCCCTTCATCACCGCCGATTCAAGTGGCCCCAAGCACCTTAACATCAGCCTCACTCGGGCCAAGCTGGAACAGCTGGTAATGGAGCTGGTGGAAAAGACACTGGGGCCGGTAAAGCAGGCCCTGACTGACGCCGGCAAGACGGTGAAGGATGTTGACGAGATAGTAATGGTCGGCGGCCAGACCCGGATGCCGCTGGTGCAGCAGAAGGTGAAGGACTTCTTCGGCAAAGAGCCGCATAAGGGAGTCAACCCGGATGAGGTAGTGGCCATAGGGGCGGCCATTCAGGCCGGCGTGCTCAAGGGGGAGGTCAGCGATGTCCTGCTGCTTGATGTAACCCCACTGACGCTGGGCATCGAGACGCTAGGCGCCGTAGCCACGCCCCTGATTCCGCGCAATACCACTATCCCCACCGCCAAGAGCCAGACATTCAGTACCGCTGCCGATAGCCAGACCAGCGTTGAGATACACGCCCTCCAAGGGGAGCGGCCAATGGCCGCCGATAACAGGACGCTGGGACGTTTTGTGCTGGACGGTATCGCCCCGGCGCCGCGGGGTATGCCCCAGATTGAGGTAAGCTTTGATATAGACGCCAACGGTATCTTAAGTGTCAAGGCTCATGACAAGGGCACCGGCCGCGAGCAGAAGATAACCATCACCGCCTCCAGCGGGCTTTCCAAGGATGAGGTGGGCAAGATGCAGCAGGATGCCGAGGCCCACGCCGCCGAGGACACAAAACGCCGCGAGGAGGTTGAGGCCAAGAATAATGCCGATAACATGGCCTACAGCGCTGAGAAGACGCTGCGGGACAATAAGGAGAAGATAGAGGCCGACCTGGCCGTGGAAGTGGAAAACAAGGTGGCGGCGGTACGGGAAGTGCTCAAGGGCTCCGATGTGGAGGCCATCAAGCAGGCTACGCAGGAGCTATCCGATACTTTACAGAAGGTCGGCAGCGCCATTTACAGCCAGCAGCAGCAGGAACAGCAGCCGCCGCCCCCGCCTGAGGGCGGCACTGAGGGTGGCACCGAGGGTGACACTGAGGGCGGCGAAAAGCCCCCACAGGGAGACGAGGGTGAAGGCACCGTAGAGGGCGAATTTCGTGAAGTCTAGGGGGTTGGGTAGCTAATAGATGACACCAAAGAGGGACTACTATGAAGTGCTCGGCGTTTCCAGGGACGCCAGCCCGGAAGAGATAAAGCGGGCCTTTCGCAAATTGGCTTTTCAGCATCATCCGGATCGTAACAATGAAGACGGCGCCGGGGATAAGTTCAAGGAGCTGAATGAGGCCTATGAGGTCCTCTCCGATAATGACAAGCGTCAGAGCTATGACCGCTTCGGCGCCACCGGAGCTGAAGACATGTTCGGCGGATTCAGTGGTAATAGCGCCGGTTTCGGTGGCCTGGGGGATATCTTTGAGGCCTTTTTCGGCGGCGTCGGCACGGCCACCCGCCGTGGGCCGAAGCGTGGCCAGGACCTCTACTCCGAGCTAAGCATAACCTTTGAGGAGGCCGCCCTCGGCACCGAGAAGGAAATAAAGACAAAGCGCACCGAGAATTGCCCCACCTGTGAGGGCAGCGGCGCCAAGCCGGGTACTTCTCCAGTCCGTTGTACTGCCTGCAACGGCAGCGGGCAGGTCTACCAGGTACAGCGCTCTGTCTTCGGTCGTTTCACCAATATGACCGTTTGCCGCCAGTGTCATGGCAGCGGCAGCGTCATCACCGATGCCTGTCCCGGTTGCCGCGGCGGCGGCCGGAAGAGGTTCGAACGGCGAATGTCCGTTGTTATACCGGCCGGGGTGAGCGTCGGGTCCCGGATGCGCCTGACCGGTGAGGGTGACGCCGGTGATAGGGGCGGCCCACCGGGCGATATCTATGTAACGCTGAGGGTGGCCCCCCATAAGTACTTCGTCCGCGATGGCGATGACATCCACTACGAACTACCGATAGGCTTTACCCAGGCGGCCCTGGGAATGGAGACCGAAGTGCCCACCCTCTATGGTGATACCAAGCTCAAGGTGTCGGCCGGTAGCCAGGCGGGTGAGGTGCTGCGATTCAAGGGCAAAGGCGTTCCCCATCTGAACCGCGGCGGCTGCGGCGACCAGTTTGTGACGCTGAAACTGATGACGCCGCGCAAGCTCTCCAAGAGGCAGCGCCAGCTATTTGAGGAACTGGCCGAGGGCCTGGATCCGAACGGCAAGAAAAAGAAATAGCCCTCAGGGTGCAGGTTAGGGCTTCTTGTGCCTTTTTCTGAAGAAGGAGAAAAGTTTCCACTTGCGCCCGGCCAGTTCGTGCCGGGCGGTATCAGCCATCAGTTCTACAGCCGCCGCCTGTATATTGGCCCCCTCATAAAGCACCTGGTAAATTCGCTGGGTGATGGGCATCTCCAGCTCTAGTTCCTGGGCCAGGTTCCAGGCCACAGAGGTGGTGGTCACCCCCTCGGCAACGTTCTCCATAGTATCGGTAATCTCCTTGAGGGAACGGCCCTTGGTCAGCTCCACGCCGACATAGTGGTTCCGGCTCAGGTGGCTGGAGCAGGTGACGATAAGGTCTCCCAGGCCAGCCAGGCCGGCGAAGGTGAGCGGATTGGCCCCCAGGGCGGCCCCCAGGGCGGTGATTTCGGTTAGGCCGCGGGTGATAAGGGCAGACTTGGCGTTATCGCCGTACTCAAGCCCGTCGGCGATGCCGGCCCCCAGGGCGATTATATTCTTCAGGGCGCCGCCCAGCTCAACGCCGATGACGTCCGTGTTGGTATAGGCGCAGAAGTTGGGTGTCGTCAGCATTTTCTGGGCCTTCCTGGCCACGGATTTCTTCTCAGCGGCCACTACCGTCATAGCCGGCAGACCATTGAGTATCTCCCAGGCGATATTGGGCCCGGATATAACACAGATGTTGTACCAGAAGGCGGGGTCTATCTCCTCGGCGATAACCTGGGACATCCTCAGGCCGCTGCCAATCTCAAGTCCCTTGGCGGCGTTGGCCACCAGGACCGATTTGCTTAAGAAAGGAGCTACCAGTTTGATGTTTTCCCGCATCGCCTGCGAGGGAACAGCCATGATGACAGCTTTGGCGCCGTCCATAGCTTCGGCCAGGGAACTGTTGACAGTAAGGTAGGGCGGCAGGCGGAAACCGATGGGTAGTATTTTGGTGGCCTTTCGGACGTTTCTGATCCGGGCGGCCTCTTTTTCGCTGCGTGCCCAGAGGCAGACCGGCAAGTCTTTTCTGGATAGGGCTACCCCCAGGGTTATCCCCCAGGAGGTAGTTCCAACAATTGTAATTTTGGGCATAAGCTAAATCTAAGCTTGGTTCAATAAGTGGTGACTATCAGGCGGACGGCAGGCGGCTAGGTCTTCTCGCCGAGACGGCGTTCCTTGCCCGAAAGCAGTCTCCTGATGTTCTCCCGGTGCATATAGATGATGAGCAGTGAACCGGCCATGGCGTAGATAAGATACTCTACGGGGAAGGCGTTCCACAGGGTGAGTGGCACTAGTATGGCATAGGCGCCGACGGCCCCGGCGATGGAGCCCAGGGAGACGAAGCCGGAAAGTCCGGCGCCGATAATAAGCACCTCGGTGCCGAACACGGCGGCCACCGGAGATAGGGCTATCAGCCCGCCGAAGAAGGTGGCCACGCCGCGGCCGCCCCTGAAGCCGAAGAAGACGGGCCAGATATGGCCGGCGATAGCCGCCAGGGCGCCCACCACCTGGGCCAGCAGCAGGCCGACGCCGAACTCGCCGATTAGCATGAAGTCGGCGCCGATTATTATTCCGGCAAAGACGACGGCCAGGGAACCTTTAAGTACATCCAGGCCTATAACCATCAGGGCCGGTTTGCGGCCCAGCTTGCGCAGGACATTGGTGGCCCCAGTTTTACCGCTGCCGAAGTTCCGGATATCCAGTTTGGCCTTCCAGCGGCTTACTATCAGGCCGGAGGGGATACTGCCCAGCAGATAACCGATCATGATTATCAGGTAGAACTTGGCGATTATCACTTCTCACCCCTCGATTTAAAGAGAAGCCGGATGGGTGTGCCGTCAAAGCCGAATGACTGACGAAGCCGGTTCTCCAGGTAGCGCTGGTAGGAGAAGTGCATCAGGCGGGCGTCGTTTACAAAAAAAACGAAGGCCGGGGGATTTACCTCGGCCTGGGTAGCGTACAGGACGTTTAAGCGCTTCTTGCCGCGCCGCGGAGGGCTGTGATCGGCCAGGGCCGCTCTGATGGTGCTGTTGACCTCGGCGGTGGACACCCGCTTGTGCCTCTCCCTGAATATCTGGCTTACCTTCGGCAAGATATTTTCTACTCCCTGTCCCTCTTTGGCCGAAACCAGGACTACCGGGGCGTATGGCATAAATTTGAATCTCTGCCCGATAGCACTATCTAAATCGGCCTGGTTCAAATCACTAACCAAGTCCTGTTTGTTAACTACCAGAACTATCCCCTTGGCTGCCTGCCCGATATAGCCGGCGACATGGGTATCCTGAGCCGTAGCCAACTCGGTGGCATCCAGTACCAGGAGAACGACATCGGCCCGGTCTATGGCCTTCAGGGCGCGCAGGACGCTGTATTGCTCAACGCCCCTCTCTATCTTTCCCCGTCGCCGGATACCCGCAGTATCAATAAGTATCATATCTTGGCCTTCAAAGTCAAGCGGGGTGTCTGTGGCATCACGCGTGGTGCCCGGGGTTGCGGCGACGATAGCCCGCGGCTGCCCCAGCAGCCGGTTGA
>DAOUZU010000014.1 GCA_030665535.1 Dehalococcoidia bacterium | reverse complement strand
AGCTTCGGCATGCTCATCGTCGTCGGTGTCGTACTGGATACGATGAAGCAGATGGAGGCGCAGCTGGTGATGAGGCGCTATGAGGGCTTTATCAAGTAGGACAAAAAGTTGTATAATATAGCTTTTGTGGGCGCGCCCGGCTCCGGCAAGGGAACGCAAGCGGCGGCAATAGCCCGAAAGCTGAATATTTTACATATCGCCACGGGTGACCTGTTCCGGCAGGCGGCGGGCCGGGGTGACGAGCTGGGGAACAAAGTAAGGAGCTATCTGGAAAAAGGGGAGCTGGTCCCCGACGATATTACGATAGGCCTGGTGAAGGGGCAGCTGGCGGCGTCCGGCTCCAAGGGAGCGGTATTAGACGGTTTCCCTCGCAACATCAGGCAGGCCGAGGCCCTGGATGAGGCCCTAGATGGGCAGGTCCTGGACAGGGTGGTATATATAAGGGTCTCCGAGGTGGAGTTGACACGACGCCTGAGCCGGCGGCGGGTCTGCCGGGAGTGCCAGGCCACTTACATGGCCGGGGAGGGCGAAACCGCCGCCCCGCTTTGTCGCCGCTGCGGCGGGCGCCTGGAGAGGCGGGCTGATGATGGGCCGGAGACGGTGCGTAAAAGGTACGCCGTCTACATGGCGGAAACGACGCCGCTTATCGGCTACTACGCCGCCCGGGGCAAGCTGGCGGAGGTGGATGGCCAGGGCAGTATAGACGAAGTGAACGGCCGTATTATGGCCGCTCTGGGGAGGCAGGAGACTCTAACCTGATGGGAATAATAATAAAATCGGAGCGGGAAATAGCCATTATGCGGCAGGCGGGGAAGATACTGGCTGCCGTATTGGAGGAGCTTAAGGCAAGCGTGAAACCGGGTATGAAGACAAAGGAACTGGACGAAATAGCTGCCAGGGAGATTGCCAGGCGGGGGGCCACGCCGTCGTTCAAGGGCTACCGTGGCTTCCCGGCCAGCCTGTGCACCTCCCTTAACGACCAGATTGTGCACGGCATCCCCGGCGAGACGGTTATGAAAGAGGGCGATATATTATCTATTGACCTGGGGGTCATTTATGAAGGGTTTCAGGCGGATGCGGCGGTGACGGTTGGCGTCGGTGATGTCGGCCAGTCGGCACAGGGCTTGATGGAGGCCACCGAGGGCGCTCTGCGTGTCGGTATTGTCGCGGCCAAGGCCGGTGGCAGGCTGGGAGATATATCGGCGGCCATACAGAAACACGCCGAGGCCAAGGGCTACTCGGTGGTGCAGGAATACACCGGCCACGGTATTGGCCGGCAGATGCACGAAGATCCGCAGATAGCCAACTTTGGCAAGCCGGGGACGGGCCCCAGACTAAAGAAGGGAATGACCTTCGCCCTGGAGCCGATGCTGAACAAGGGCGATTGGCATACCAGGGTGGGCGATGATGCATGGACCGTCTACACCGCAGACGGCAGACTCTCGGCCCATTTTGAGCATACCATTGCTATAACAGATGATAAGGCAGAGGTGCTGACGGCAATATCCAGCAGCGTTGACGGAAAAATAGGGAAGGAACAGCGGGAGGTTTATGCCTAAGAAAGAGGCTATTGAGGTTGAGGGGAAAGTGGTAGAGGCGCTTCCCAATGCCACCTTCCGTGTTGAGCTGTCCAACGGGCACAAGGTGCTGGCCCATATATCGGGCAAGATGAGAGTACATTACATAAGGATACTGCCCGGTGACAGAGTACTGGTGGAGCTTTCGCCCTACGACCTCTCCCGCGGGCGCGTGACATACCGCTTTAAGGTATAAAGGAAGATAACAATGAAGGTAAGGGCTTCAGTTAAGGTAAGATGTGACAAGTGCCGCGTCGTAAGGCGTAAGGGCGTTGTCAGGGTCATCTGTAAAAATCCAAGACACAAGCAGAGACAGGGCTAGGAGGCTTAAATGGCACGTATCGCCGGCGTTGACGTACCGGCCGACAAGCAGGTCTGGGTATCATTACAGTATATCTACGGCATTGGCAGAAGCCTAAGCCTGAGGATAATAGACAAGGCCGGAGTAGAGCCGGCCACGCGGGTTAAGGACCTGGCAGAGGAAGACCTGAACCGCTTGCGGGAAGTTATTGACCGCGAGTTCAGGGTTGAGGGCGACCTGAGAAAAGAGGTCAACCTTAATATTAAACGCCTTATGGATATCGGCAGCTACCGTGGCTTAAGGCATCGGCACAACCTGCCGGTCCGCGGGCAGCGCACGCGAACCAACGCCCGCACCAGGCGCGGCCAGCGCAAAACTGTGGCCGGTCGTGGTCAGCGACGCGGTATGACCAAGAAGTAACCGGGAGGATATAAATGGTACAAAAGAAGCGGAGCAAGGCTAAGAAGCGGGAGCGCAGGAGTATTCCGGTGGGGCGGGCCTATATACAGGCCACCTTTAACAACACCATCATTACCCTCACAGACCTCAAGGGCGATGTCATCTCCTGGGGCAGCTCAGGAACAGCCGGCTTTAAAGGCTCGCGCAAGGGCACGCCCTATGCCGCCCAGTTGGCGGCAGCCAGTGCCGCACGCAAGGCCATGGATCACGGCATGCGCCAGATTGAGGTTATGGTCAAGGGGCCGGGCAGCGGCCGTGAGGCGGCTATCCGCTCCCTGCAGAGCTCCGGCCTGCATGTTACCAGCATACGGGACGTAACACCCATTCCGCACAATGGCTGCCGACCTCCCAAGAGAAGAAGGATATAGGAGTAGATAGAGTATGGCCAGATATGTAGGCGCAGTCTGTAGGCTGTGCCGCCGCAGCAGCGAAAAATTGATGCTCAAGGGCTCCAAGTGTGTTACCAAATGCACCTTGGACAAGAGACCCAAGCCGCCGGGGCCCCAACTGGGCCGGCCGCGGCGTCTTTCTGACCGGGGCCACCAGCTCCGGGATAAGCAGAAGGTGCGCTGGGGCTACGGGCTGATGGAAAGTCAGTTCCGGCGCGCATTTGCCCGGGCCGAACGGCAACCCGGCATCACTGGCGAGAATCTGCTGGTGCTGTTGGAGCGTCGGTTGGACAATGTCGTCTATCGGCTGGGCTTTGCCGATTCGCGCGCCCAGGGGCGGCAGCTGGTGCTGCACGGGCATATAACTCTTAACGGCCGCCGTACCAATATCGCTTCCTGTCTGGTGAAAGAGGGCGATACTATCAGCTGGCGGCCGGAAAGCGCCAAGACCGAGTATTACAAAACGCTTATTGAGACCATTGAAGGAAAGACAACACCGCGGTGGCTGAGCATAGACAGGCAGAAGCTCAGTGCCGAGGTGCTTTCATTGCCGACACCGGAAGACACTGAGGCCAAGTTTGATGCCCAGGCCGTCGTCGGCTACTATTCGCGGTAGGAGGTAGAATTGTCCGAGCTGGTTTTGCCCAAAATAGAGTTGGTTGAAGGTGACGATAGATTCGGGCGCTTTGTTGCCGAGCCTTTGGAAAAGGGCTTTGGAATTACCCTGGGCAATGCCCTGAGAAGGGTGCTGCTAAGCTATCTGCCGGGAGCAGCCGTCAACATGGTTACCATAGAGGGTACTCAGCACGAGTTCTCCACTATTCCTAATGTCAAGGAAGACACGATGGATCTCCTGCTCAACATCAAGGCGCTTCGTATCAAAGCCGTGGCCAACCGCAGCGGCAAGTTAACTCTGGAGGTTTCCGGGGAGAAGAAGGTCTACGCCTCTGACATCCAGCCCTCGGTTGACTTTGAGATTACCAACCCCGATCTTTACCTGGCCACGCTGGATTCGCCCAAGGCCAGGCTGGAAATGGAAATGGATGTTGAACTGGGCCGGGGCTACGAGCCGGCAAACTCCGGTGATAGTGTGCAGGTTGGGGCAATCCCCTTGGACGCTATCTTCACTCCCGTAATCAAGGTGGATTTCAGCACCGAGCCAATCCATATCGGCAGGGAGACAAGCCAGGAAAGGCTGCACCTTGAGGTGCGCACCGACGGCACCATATCACCGGCCGATGCCCTCAGCCAGGCGGCTGATATACTCATCGGGCAGTTCGCCCCCTTCGCCGGTTTCGGCCAGTTGCCTGCGGTGGAAGAAGAGGAAGAGACTGTAGCCCTGGATATACCCCAGGAAAAGTACAATATGCCCGTTGAGCAGCTGGACCTTTCGGTGAGGACGATGAACTGCCTGCGCCACGCCGGTATCACTACCGTTGGCGAGGTCATCGAAAAGGGAGAGAAAGAGCTGATGGGGCTGCGCAACTTCGGCAACAAGTCACTGGTGGAGCTTAGGGAGCGTTTCGGTGCCATGGGGCTATCCCTGGGCGAGGAAGAATTGGAGTTGGAGCCGGAGCCGGAGGAAACAAAGAAGAAAAAGAAGAAGCCGGCCGCCGGCGTTGAGGAGCCGGAGTAGCCGGACGGGATGATAGGAAAGACGAATGAGGCATAAGGTATCAGGTAGAAAACTGGGCCGGTCTTCGGCCCACCGCCGGGCGCTTTACCGCAACCTGGTTAGCGACCTTCTTGGCTACGAGAGCATCAACACTACCGAGGCCAAGGCCAAAGAGGTACGCCGCCTGGCGGAGAAGATGGTAACCCTGGGCAAGAAGGGTAGTTTGTCCCACCGCCGCCAGGCGCTGGCCTATATCTTTGACGGCAAGGTGGTAGAAAAGGTCTTTGACGAGATGGCCAAACGTTATGCAGAGCGCGCCGGCGGCTACACCCGCATCACTAAGCTGGGGGCGAGGCTGGGCGACGGGGCGGCCATGGTCAAGATTGAGATGCTTCCGGCCGGCACCGCGGAGTGACATTGGGCCAGAAGCTCACTCAGTTCGCTTTAATAATCGAATACGACGGCGGCAACTATCACGGCTTCCAGCTCCAGGCGAACGAGCCGACTGTTCAGGCCGAGCTTGAACGGGCGCTTGAGAAGCTCACCGGAAAGACCACCCGGGTGGCCGGAGCCAGCCGCACGGACGCCGGTGTCCATGCGCTGGGCCAGGTAGTCAGCTTCCGCACCGGCTCAATCCTGACGGCGCAGACATTTACCAGTGGCCTCAACTACTACCTGCCGCTGGATATCGCCGTCAGGGCGGCCTACAGGATGCCGGACGGCTTCCGTGTCCGCAGTGACGCCGTCAACCGGGAGTATAACTACTACATCCTGAACAGACGGACGAGGTCGCCGCTGGAGCGGCGCTACAGTTGCCGGGTAGCCGCCGGGCTGGATGTAGACTCTATGAACCGGGCTTGCCAGGCGCTCATCGGCCAGCACGATTTCGGCTCCTTCGCCACTGCCCTGGGGCCGGAGGTGAAGAGCACGGTGCGGCGGATATACCGGGCCGGAGTGAATAAGGAGGGCGATATGGTCACCCTGAATATGGTGGCCAGTTCCTTCCTCACCCACCAGGTGCGCAATACCGCCGGCACCCTGATAAGGGTCGGCCTGGGCAAGATGACTTTAGCTGAGTTTAGTAGTATAATGGAGGCCGAAAAACCTGGTCTGGCCGGGCCGGCGGCAGAGGCTGGTGGCTTGTGCCTTATGAAAGTGAATTACCGGCAACCTTTAAGCGGGGAAAATGAAAACATATAGCGTAAAAGCATCTGAGATTAAGCGCGACTGGCACGTTATCGACGCCAGCGGCAGGGTTCTGGGCAAGCTGGCCACGGAAGCGGCCCAGTTGATTATGGGCAAACACAAGCCGACCTATACCCGCCACCTGGACGTGGGAGACTATGTCGTCGTTACCAACGCCAACAAGATAGTTCTAACCGGCAATAAATCGGAGCAGAAGGTTTATCATCGCCACACCGGCTACCCCGGCGGCCTCAAAACGGTTACCTTTGAGAAGATGATTGCCGAAAAGCCCACCTGGGTCATTGAGCACGCCGTCAAGGGCATGCTGCCCAAGAATCGCCTGGGGGCGGCTATGCTGAAGAAGCTCAAGGTTTATACCGGCGATGCCCATCCCCACCGAGGCCAGACGGAAAAAGCGGCAGAATAGCAGAAGGGGTAAAAATTGGATAAAAAGGCCTATTATTGCGGTACCGGCCGGCGCAAGGAAGCGGTGGCCCAGGTTAGACTATTCAGCGGCAAGGGGGCCATTATCGTTAATGGCCAGCCTTACGAGGAACGTTATAACCGCCTTGTGCACCGCCAGGCGGTGCTGGGACCCCTTGAGGTAACGGAAATGGTTGGCAAGTACAATGCCGTTATCAAGGTTGATGGCGGCGGTGTTTCCGGCCAGTGCGGTGCCATCTCCCACGGCATTGCCCGGGCCCTGGTGTCGGCGGATGAAAGCCTGCGGGCGGTGCTGCGGAAGAATGGTCTGCTAACCCGTGATTCCCGCGTCAAAGAGCGGAAGAAGCCCGGCTTAAAACGCGCCCGTAAAGCGCCTCAGTACACCAAGCGGTAGGACGGCTTTACCGTTTCTTATAGGCCTTGAACTGGGCCTGTGATGCGGCATTCCAGTCGGCGGCAGCCTGCATAACGCTGGCCGGGGCGCTATCCTTGAAGACGAAAGCAGCCAGTTCCACCAGGTGGTGGGTGGCCGCATGGAGCACCCCGGAATAGGAATCCAGCACATCCTCGTTGAAGGTGCCGAACTGGGGCGGCTGTTTGCTTCCTGTCGGGGTAGCCGGCCCCGGCCCTTTTCTTTTTTTAGGTTTTAACTTCTTGGTGACCAATCCCAGCAGTTCAATGGCCCTGTCCAGGTCTCCCTGGGCGATATCCAGCACCTTGCGCACCTCTACGCCCAGCAACTCGTCCAGTTCCAGGGGAAAGTTGACGATTTCCAGCAGCCCCTCCAGCCCGGGGTGGACGTGAACGTTGAAGTCCCAGATAAGCTGGCGGACGGGCTGGACGTGGGAGTCGGAAGAGAGAAGCCCGTCGTAGGCCGTCCGTGCCCTGGCGTAGAAATCGCTCCTCATCTCCCGCAGGCGGATGGCGTCTAAGCTCTTATCTATGGTGCTGACGTATGTCAGGAAGACCCAGTTCTTCAGCTCCCTTTCCTCCCGGCTGGTGATGCAGAGAACGCCGATGGAGTCCAGGGCGCTTCTCAGCAGAATAGGCGCGCTGTAATAGTGGCCTTCAGAGAGGGCGGTGCCGGCAAGGCGCAGATGGTCGGCTGTCTTTAGCGTCAGCATGGACAGCAGGGCCCGGCGGCTGTTTATCTTGGTGGCCTGAGTGGCTTCCGTGGAAAGGGCGACGGCGAGTATGGCTCCTTCACCGGCCAGGTAGAGCCGTTTGGAGAAGGACTGCCGGGCGGGGCCGATTCTGCTTTGCTTTTTCATTTATCCTGCTGCCCGGCCAGCTCGGCCTTGAGGAAGTCTATGGTCGGCACCGGGGAGGGGTCTGTCTCGTTCAGGATGGCCAGGTAGTAGCTGATATAATCGCCGATGAGCACTAGGCTCATCATCTGGGTAATGGGGCTGATGCCGTAGCCGTCGATGAAATGGCAACGAACCTTGGCCTCTTTGAGCAGATCGGCGGTTACCTGCTGCCGTCGGATGATCTGCTCCGGCAGGTAGACAGAACGCAGGATAATTACGCTTATCCGGGACGCCAACTCCGGGGGGAACCGGTAGCCGACGATGGCGTTGTGGTTTAACTCGGAGAATACCTCGTGGAAGGCCCAGGCCTTGGCGTTTTCGTTAAGCTGTGTCTTCCAGCGGTGGGCTACCTCGGCCAGCAGGTCGGCGCCGTAGATAACCGTCAGGCGGCCCTGCAGCCCCGTGGCCATCTGCTTGGCCGGGTTGCGCTGCAGCGGCACCTTTTCGCCTATCTTCCGGGCCATCTGTTCCAGCACGGCGGAGGCTTCGGCCACCTCGGCGTAGCGGTCGCCGGTGAGGCCCAGCCTTTGCAGAAAGTTCAAGATAGGCAGGAAGCTGTAGGCCAGGGCGGCGCGGGGCTGAGCTTTGTAATTGAAGCTGAAGACGGGCACCCCGTTCTTTTTGGCCATCTTCTTCAGCTTGCCGCCGGTGGTGATGACCAGTTTCTTGGCCTCCGTAGTCAGTGCCTTTTCAAATGCGGAAAGTGTCTCTTCCGTGTTCCCCGAATAGCTGGAGGCGATGACCAGGGTCTGGGCATCGACATATGCGGGCAGGCCGTAGGAGCGGCTTATCTGGATGGGTACGGTGGACTCCTCGGCTAGCAGGCCGCCTACCAGGTCGCCGCCGATGGCTGAACCGCCCATACCCAGGATTACCACCTTGTTAATCTGGTCGTACCCTTCCGGTAGCTCAAAGTCCTCGGCCATCTGCCAGGCCTTGAGCATAACCCCGGGGAACTCATGGATGCGGGTCAGCATGCCGTCAGGGTCGTATTTAGTGTAAACCTCGGCGTCGTCAAGGTTGGACAATGGCCTATACCCCCACTAATTTTTTACCCGCTTGCAGCAGCCTCTCCACAGTGGTCTGGCTTGAGGCCTCGGCGTAGATACGCAGCAGAGGCTCAGTTCCGGAAAATCTAATCAGCAGCCAGCTATCGTCGGCCAGGGTGAAGCGGAAACCGTCAAAGGTATCCTTTTTAACCACCGCCGTCCCGTTAATCCGGGGCGGCTGGCTTTCTTCCAGGCGGCGGGTCATACCCCGGCGCTCATCCTTAGGGAACGCCACATCCAGCCGGTTGTAGTAGTGAGGGCCGACCTTTTCGTAGAGGTATTCCAGCAGCTGGGAAGGGGTCTTGCCCGTCTTCACCATGAAGTCCAGGAAATAGAGGCCGGCCAGGATGGCATCCCTCTCCGGGACATGGCCACGAAAGCCGAAGCCGCCGCTCTCCTCTCCGCCGATGATGGCTTTCTCCCTGACCATCACCGGGGCGATGTATTTAAAGCCCACCGGTGTCTCGATGACGGGTATGTCGTAGAGCTTGCCCAGGCGGTAGAGCATGCTGGTGGAGGTTATCGTCTTGACTATAGGCCCGCGCCGGCGGCGGACATCCAGCAGGTATAGTGCCAGCAGGGCGTAGACCTGAAGCTGGTTGAGGAAGTTACCATTCTCGTCGATTATGCCGATGCGGTCGGCGTCGCCATCGGTGGCCAGGCCGACACTGCCCGTCTCGGTAACCACCCGGGACGAAAGACCGGCCAGGTTGGGCATAATCGGCTCGGGCCTCTCTATGCCGGGGAAGTTGGGGTTGGGCTGGCCGTTTATCTCCACCAGCCGGCTGCTGCCGCCCTCAAGCAGCGTTCTCAAGTAGCCGGCGCCGGCGCCGTACATGGAGTCTATCACCACTTTGAGGCCAGCCTGACGAAGTGCGGGCAGGTCAACAAGGCTCTCCATCTGTTTGAAATAGGGCGGCGCCAGGTCAATATAGTCTACCGCCCCGCCTTGCGGCCCGCTCTCCGGAGGCGGGCTGCCGGCCAGGCGGGCGATATTCTCTTCTATTAGGGTAATGACCTCGGTGGGGGCGCTGGCGCCCTCTGTCGTCTTGACCTTGAAGCCGTTCCAGCGGGGAGCGTTATGGCTGGCGGTGATGATGACGGCGCCGCCGGCCTTCCTGGCCAGAACGCCGTAGCTGATGACGGGTGTCGGCAGCGGCCTGTCACACAGGTAGACCCTGGTGCCGCTGGCGGCGATAACTTCGGCGGCGGCCCGGGCAAAATCGGCTGAAGCAAATCTGGTGTCGTAGCCGATAATCAGCCCCTTCTTACCCAGGCCGGTCTGCTCCAGGTAATCGGCCACCGCCCTGGCGACCAGGCGGACGTTGGCGAAGGTGAAATCCTCGGCGATGATACCACGCCAGCCGTCGGTGCCGAACTTAATGGAGCTCTTTATCGGCCTCATCCCCCTCGCCCGGCGGTTCTTCCTGACCCGGCTTGATGAAGAAATAAACGGAGGCCGCTATCAACGCCACCGGCAGCAGGCCGACGGCCACGTAGAGAGTTATGCCGTTCAGTTCCAGCATTATGGTCAGGGCTATAATGGCAAATTCGGCCACGACGGCACCGGCTATATAAAGCGGCAATTTTTTCATTCTGCTTGCCCCCTTGCCTCCGCCCTCAAGGCATCGGCTTTGTCCGTCTTTTCCCAGGGGAGGTCTATATCGGTACGGCCGAAGTGGCCGTAGGCGGCTGTCTGTTGGTAGATGGGGCGGCGCAGATCCAGGCTTTTAATAATAGCCGCCGGTCTTAAGTCAAAGTGCTTGTTGACCAGCGCCAGCAGGGCCTCGGTGCTCACCTTGCCGGTGCCGAATGTTTCTATGGATACGGAAAGGGGATGGGCGACACCGATAACATAGGCGATCTGGATTTCCAGCCGGCTGGCCAGACCGGCGGCCACCAGGTTCTTGGCGATGTAGCGGGCCATGTAGGTGGCCGAGCGGTCTACCTTGGTGGGATCCTTGCCGGAGAAGGCGCCACCGCCGTGGCGGGCGACGCCGCCATAGGTATCCACCAGCAGCTTGCGGCCGGTGAAACCGGTATCCGAAACCGGCCCGCCGACGACAAAACGGCCGGTGGCGTTGACAAAGAAGCGGGTATCTTCGTCCATAAGCCCGGCGGGGATAACCGGCTTTATCACCTTCTCGATGACATCGGCCTTTATCTGCACCTGGGTGACATTGTGGTTGTGCTGGGCGCCGATGACGACGCTGTCTACCCGTTTTGGCCTGCCGTTGCTGTATTCCACTGTAACCTGAGATTTACCGTCTGGGCGCAGGTAGTGCAGCGTCCTGTCTTTCCTCACCGCGGCCAGCTGCTGGCACAGCCGGTGGGACAGGGAGATAGGCAGCGGCATCAGCTCCGGCGTCTCGTCGCAGGCGAAACCTATCATCATGCCCTGGTCGCCAGCGCCGACCTTGTCCAGGTCGTCGGCGGCTTCGGTTTCGGCCTTGGCCTCCTGAGAAGCGTCAACCCCTAGGGCAATGTCCTTTGACTGCTCGTTGATGGAGACCATCACGCCGCAGGATTCGTAGTCGAAACCGAACTCGGGGCGGTTGTAGCCGATGTCGTGGATGACCTTGCGCACGATTTTTGGTATCTCCACGTAGGTACCGGTGGTGATTTCTCCCAGCACTATTACCAGGCCGGTGGTAACCGCCGTTTCGCAGGCGACGCGGCCATAGGGGTCGTCCTTCAGGATGCTATCCAGGACGGCGTCCGAAATCTGGTCGCAGATCTTGTCCGGGTGGCCTTCGGTGACGGACTCCGAGGTGAAAAGGTACTTGTCTGAATGTGTGAAACTGTCTGCCATGATGTCTCCTTTCTAGGTGCCTTCCTGCCAGCTGCTCAGGTATTTCTTCTGCGCTGGCGTCAGGCTGTCGATGGCGATGCCCATTGCCGCCAGCTTGAGCCGGGCCACTTCTTTATCTATATCCTCCGGCACCGCATAGACCACCGGCTTGAGCTTACCCCTGTTCTTAACCAGGTGCTCCAGGCTTAAGGCCTGGTCGGCGAAGCTCATATCCATAACGCTGGCCGGGTGGCCCTCGGCGGCGGCCAGGTTGATGAGCCGGCCTTCACCCAGCAGGAAAATGTGGCGGCCATCAGTGAGGGTATATTCATCGACGCTGGGGCGGACACGCCGCTTGCTCCGGGCCATTTTCTCCAGGGCGGGAATGTTTATCTCCACATTGAAGTGGCCGCTGTTGGACACTATGGCGCCATCTTTCATCAGTTCCAGATGACTCTTATCAATGACGTGCTTGTCACCGGTGACGGTGATGAAGATATCGCCAATCCGGGCCGCCTCGGCCATGGGCATCACCCGGTTGCCGTCCATAACCGCCTCCAGGGCGCGGGTAGGCTCTACCTCGGTGACGATAACCTGGGCGCCCAGTCCCCGGGCCCTTAAGGCCAGGCCGTGGCCGCACCAACCGTAGCCGACGACAACCACCTTCTTGCCCGCCCAGAGGACGTTGGTGGCCCGGGTGATGCCGTCTATGGTGCTCTGGCCGGTGCCGTAGCGGTTGTCGAAGAGGTATTTGGTCTGGGCGTCGTTAACGGCGATAACGGGGTACTTAAGCTGGCCGCTAGCGGCCATGCTGCGCAGCCTGATGACGCCGGTGGTCGTCTCCTCGGTGCCGCCGATAATATCTTTAAGAAGCTGGCAGCGCTCTACGTGAAGGGTGGTCACCAGGTCGGCGCCGTCGTCCACGGTGAGATGGGGCTTGTGGTCCAGGGCGCTTCTTATGTGCCGGTAGTAGGTGGTGTCATCCTCGCCCTTGATAGCGCTGGTGGGGATGCCGTAGGCCACCAGGGCGGCGGCGGTGTCGTCCTGGGTGGAGAGGGGGTTGGAGGCGCACAGCACCAGGTCGGCGCCGCCGGCTTGAAGCGCCAGGGCCAGGTTGGCCGTCTCGGTGGTGATATGCAGGCATGCCGATATGCGGATGTCCTGAAACGGTTTCTCTCTGGAGAACCTCTCGCTGATGAGGGCTAGCACTGGCATCTCACGGGCGACCCATTCCACTCGCTGCTGGCCGGACTCGGCCAGGCTGGCATCTTTAATGTGGTGGGGGGCCTTACTCATGCTAATCTCGCTTTCGGTATATTACTCCGGTTACGCCCGGTCAATCCTGCTCAGTATCTGCTTGATGCTTGAGCTTATCGGCTTAGAAGTGTCAATTATAACACTGTTGGGGGCGGCTATTTCCACCACCGGCTCAAATATCTTCTTCTGCGGCCCGTATATCTCCCAGCGGCCGTCGGAAACAGAGGCCTGGCGGGAGCGCTCCTGGAGGCGTTTTTTAATGGTGTTTTCGTCCAGGGCGCACTCAAGAACCAGGAAATCGGCGCCGGCTGTAGCGGCCAGCCGCCCGGCGGCGAGCCTGTCCCCGGCCCGGATGAAAGAGGCGTCCAGGATTACGGAGTCACCATCCGCCAGGATACTTTTAGCCTCGGCGAACATGGCGGCGTAGGTTTTACGGGTGAAATCGGGCGTGTAGATACCGGTCTCAAACTGGTCGAAGCGGGGCTCGGTGGGGGGGATGGTGGCCAGGCGCTTGCGGACGACATCTGAGGCGATAACCACCAGCCCCAGACGCCCGGCCAGAGCCCGGGCCAGGGCCA
>DAOUZU010000055.1 GCA_030665535.1 Dehalococcoidia bacterium | reverse complement strand
AGTAGGCGTGCTCTTCATCACGGGAGCCGACGCATTGTATCATAACCACTGTTTTGGTCCCAAGCTCGCCGCGGGACATTTTATCCTCCAGCTCTAACTGGGTAATGACCCGCTCGTCCTGGCCGCAGAGGTACTCGTTTGGCTTATACTCCTGGCCGCCGGTGGCTACAATCACCGCCCCAGCCGCCAGCGTGTGGCCCTGGCCTGCGGTGGTGAAGGTAGCGCTGAAATTACCCACCGCGCCTTCAAATTCGTGTAACTCGGCGCCCTTATAGACTGTAATCTGGGGGTGATTTTCCACCCTGGTTATCATCTCGTCAAGCTTCTTCTGGGGGTCTTCGCCGCTGACCAGAACCTTGACCCGTCTCAGGTTACCGCCCAGCTTATCACTCTTTTCCAACAGATAGGTCTTAATTCCCTGGTCGGCCAGTTCCAGGGCGGCCGTCATACCCGCCGCCCCGCCGCCGATTACCAGAGCATCATGGCTGATGGAGACACACTTGGGGTAAAGCGGCTCCAGGTGTTTGGCCCGGGCCACGGCCACCCGGATAAGGTCCTTGGCCTTCTGGGTGGCCTTCTCCGGCTCGTCCATATGCACCCAAGAGCACTGGTTGCGAATGTTGGCCATCTCCAGCATAAAGGGGTTGACGCCGGCCTCTCTTATGGTGTCCTGGAAGAGGCCTTCGTGTGTACGTGGCGTGCAGGCGGCCACGATGACGCGATTCAAATTGTGCTCTTTTATCATCTTCTGTATATTGCGGCCCGAGTCCGTGGAACAGGCAAAAATGCTGTTATCGGCATGGACGACATTGGGCAGCGTTTTGGTATACTCTAAAACATCAGGGATGTCCACCACGCTGGCGATGTTCTTGCCGCAGTGGCAAACGATAACCCCTATACGCGGCTCCTCTGGGCCGATATCCCTCTCCGCCGGGTAGGTCTTCTCCAGGAGCAGCGTCCCCTTCTCCGGAGCCAGCAGACCCAGCACCTTGGAGGCCGCCGATCCAGCCTGCATCACCGTCTCCGGGATGTCCTTGGGGCCAGTAAACACGCCGGCCACGTATATGCCCTCCCGGTTGGTCTCCACCGGATTGAAGACGCCGGTCTGGCAGAAACCGTGCCGGTTTAAGTCTATACCGAACTTCTCCGCCAGTTCCTTCGTCCCCTGGCGCGGTCTGAGGCCGCAGGAGAGGACGACCATATCAAAACGCTCTTCGGTGATTCCGCCCTTTTCCGACTGGTAGCGGATAACCAGTTCTTTGGTGTCCGGGATTTCCTTTATTGACGATGGCTGGCAGCGGACATACTTCACACCCATTTTCTTGGCCCGCTCGTAGTAGGCCTCAAAGCCCTTGCCATAAGCGCGGATATCGGTGAAGAAGATGGTGACTTCCGTCTCCGGATGGTGCTCTTTAACTATAATGGCTTCCTTGGTGGCGTACATGCAGCAGACGGCGGAGCAGTAATCGGTGGCCGTCTCCCTGGAGCCGACGCACTGGATAAAGGCCATCTTCTGCGGCGTCTTGTTATCAGAAAGACGGACGAACTGGCCGGCATAAGGGCCGCTGGCAGAGAGCATCCTCTCAAACTGGAGGCTGGTTATAACATTAGGATAGCGGCCGAAGCCCAGCTGCTGCTTTACCTCCGGGTCAAAAAGCTCGTATCCCGGAGAGAGGATAATGGCCCCCACGTCCAGCTCCATGATTTCATCTTCCTGGTCGAAGCAGATGGCCTGCGGCTCGCAGAACTTCTCACAGGCGCGGCATTTGCCCTTGATAAAATAGGTACAGTTCGCTTTGTCAATTACGGGTACGTTGGGGACTCCCTGGGGGAAGAGGGTATAGATGGCCTTTCGCTTGGTGAGGCCTTGGTCGAACTCGCTGTCAACCTTTACCGGACACTTCTCAATGCAGACGCCACAGGCGGTACACTTCTCCATATCAACGTAGCGGGCCCTCTTCTTGACCCTTACCTTGAAATTGCCCGCCTCCCCGCTGACTTCCAGAACCTCCGAGTTGGTCAGCAGGCGGACATCCAGGTGGCGCTCGCTGGCGACCAGCCGCGGGGCGATGGTGCACATGGCACAGTCGTTGGTGGGGAATGTCTTATCCAGCTGAACCATAACCCCACCAATAGAGCCCTTCTCATCCAGAAGATAGGTCCTGATACCGGCCTCAGCCAGGTCCAGGGCGGCCTGCATGCCACCGACACCGGCACCGACAACCAAGGCAGCACCCACCTTCTTGGCAGTCGTCATCTTGCGACCACCTTCTGAAGGACACTATCAGTATCAACAAAGTGCATCTTGAGAAGTAAATCCTTTTCCGACACCCCCATAGCCAGGGCCATCAACTCAGTGAAATAGAGGATGGGCAACCGGTAAGACACGTTGTGTTCTCTCTCTATCTCTTCCTGCCGGACATCCAGATTCAGATGGCAGAAGGTACAGGGGACGGATATGGCCTCGGCGCCCACCGCCTTGGCATCCTCCAACAGATCCCGGCTCAGTTTTCTGACTATCTCCGGCCTGGTTATGGATAGAGAGCCGCCACAGCATTCGGTCTTATGCGACCAGTCCAGGGTGGGGATGCCGACGGCGCTTAGAATCTTATCCATCGTCTGCGGGTACTCGCAGATGTCGAACTCCATTATCTTGGGCGGCCTGAGCAGTAGGCAGCCGTAATAGCTGACTACTTTAAGACCGGATAGGTCTTTCTCCACCAACTCCGGCAGGCGGCTGATAACTGGCTCGGAGGAGAGAACCTCTAGCGGATGAATCACCTTAACCTTCTTCTCGAACCGGGACTCAATCACCTCTTCAACCTGAGCGGCCATCTCCGGATTCTCGGCTATCTCATACTGGGCCGTCTTGAAGCGTGAGTAGCAGGCGGTGCATGGCACAACCACGGCGTCTAGGCCTTCCTTCTGTATCTCCGCCAGATTCTGAAGCGGCAGGACCAGAGAGAGCAGGCGGGATACATTGTGTGCCAGTGTTGAGCCACAGCAGATCCAGTTCTTGGGCTCAACCAGTTCAATGTCCAGCTTTTTAAAGATGGCCCTCAGCGATTTATCGTATTCCCTTCCCGTGCTGCGCAGCGAGCAGCTATTGTAATAGGCGTACTTCATTTATCCGTCGCTCCCCGCGCCTTTTTCTCCACTTCCTGCACCTTCTTGAATATCCTTCGCATCTCTCCCTGGTTCTGGAAGGTGGGCAGCAGTTCCAGCTTGCCCTTACGCATCATCTTGATTCCCATACCCATATCCTGGGTCAATTTGCCCGTTTTCAGTTTGTACATACCGGCGATACCCAGGTCATATAGCTTGCCGAAAAAGCGCATATTGGAGAGGCCTGTCTCGTAGAACTTGGCTATCTCCGGAGCGTTTGACCTGATACCCTTGCTCTCGGCGATTGTAGCCAGTGCGTCCATTACCTCAAGGAGGCCGGTCTCCTGCGGGCAGCGAGTGGTGCAGGTGCCGCAGGCGAGGCAGAGCCAGTAGGTGTTGCTGCTTAAGACCATGTCTTTAAGCCCCAGACGAACGGCATGTATTATCTGGGTGGGCGAGTAGTCCATGTATTCGGCTACAGGGCAGCCGCTGGTGCACTTGCGACACTGATAGCACATGTTGACATCGACATCGTGCATCTGCTTCACAAGGTCGCCGAATTCTGAGATATGGTCGGATGGCAGATCGAGTTCTTTAATCTTCTCCATGCAGAATGCCCGGGGCCCCGGTATCCTTGGTCTTAAGTCCGTTGTTCATAGTATAGTAGACCTAGAACTAGTGTCAACCTGATGTAAATATTATTTGCCGGAAAGGCTTAGCAACAGGCTGACTTTAACAGAGTTTTAATCCTTCTGCCCTAGTACAATAATACATAAGGCCCTCGTAATTGTCAATTATCGACCGGTTTCTATTTCCCGGCTGAAGTCTCCATAATCATACCGTTTTATGGCCTCTTTTGGACAAGTTTTTTAACCATATATCCGGCCTTCAAGCGGTATCCGGATACGGCACGGTAGTATCCCCTGGCGCCAGTGCCGCTCAGAACAGCAATCGTCTCCGCTCCGGACTCAGCGAGGGCGATTCTCTCCGCCTCCTTAAGTAACGCCCGGCCCAGCCCGCGGTGCTGGGCGGCAGCGTCCAGCCGCCTGCCCAGGGATACCTCAGGGCCATAGATATGCAGCTCCCGTACCAGGGCCGCTGGGCCGCTGGTTGCCAGCCTGGACGGATACTCTTCCTGCAGCCGAAGCCGCAGCGAGCCGTAGAGCGTCCCAATCTCATCCTCAAAGGAAAGAAAGACTTCCCGGCCACCGGATGCCTGGTAATCTATTCTCCTAAGCTGTGGCTCTCCCAGCGGTGAGATGCCCTGCCGCTGACGGTGGCCGTATTCCCGGCAGCGGATGCAGCGGCAATCAATTCCCCGCTGCTCCATCCGCCTCCTCAGCGTATCCCGAAGCGAATCCTTGAGACCGGCGGTTATAAACTTGGCCGGTATATCACGCAGCACCCTGGAAATGCGTACATAGCCGGGTACGATGGTCTTTATGTCAACCATAAGGTCAGTCATTGTCTGGCGGCCGTAAGTCTGGTAGCGCCCCGCCAGGTACCACTTCTGCAGTTCGGTGCCGGTAACGACCATCGTCGGGTAGAGCTTCAGGCCGTCCGGCTTGAAGCTATCGTCACTAAAAAGTTTCTCCGAGAGGGCCAGGTCTCTCTCAGGCGTAGAGCCGGGTAGCCCCGGCATCCAGTGGTAGTGCACCTTAAAACCATGCTCCTTGAGCCTTCTGGTAGCGTCTGCGACATCGGCCACGCTGTGCCCCCGCCTCACCAAGCGGTAGATGTCATCGTCCAGCGTCTGTACGCCCAGCTCCACCCGAGTGGCGCCGAAATCAAGCATCCTGTCTATCTCTTCCTGGCGGCACCAGTCAGGCCGGGTCTCTATGCACAACCCCACGCAGCGGTGCACGCTGGCCTCGTTGCGCCGCTTGGCGTTACCCAGGCTGGCTGAGATATTCCCGTTAAGAGCATCGTAGCAGGCCTTGATAAACCGGTACTGGTAGTCCACTGGACCGGCTAGGAAGGTGCCGCCCATGACTATCAGCTCCACCTTGTCGGTGGGGTGTCCCATTTCGGCCAGTATCTTCAGCCTTAAGGCTACCTGTCTGCCGCCGTCGTAATCACAGTTTATGGCCCGCAGCACCGCCGGTGACTCCGGCGTATAGCTCTGCGGCGTGGTGGCAAAGGTGGGGCAGTAGACGCACTGGCCGGGGCAGGCCGCCGGCCGGCTCATCACGGCTACTGGTGTAACCCCGGATATTGTTCTGGCGGCTTTTCTCATAGTATACTGCTGGATAGCGCCGTCTCCGGTCATGGCCGACGACGAACCTGAATTATAACCCACCGTGCTCCGTATTAAAAGCGTGTGACCCTGCTTATGCCTGAAGCGAAAGATAGAGTAACTGCCGCAAAGCTGCAACACGTCTATGACCGTATCGCCCCGGACTGGTACGGCCTGCGTCACCATTCCAGATTCACCGCGGAGCTTAAGGAATTGGCCGGGCGCTGGCAGAGTGGCCGCCTGCTTAACCTTGGCTGTGGCCAGGGTGCCGACTTCCAGGCATTTAAGGACAGCTTCGAGCTGCACGGCGTTGACTTCTCCCCGGAGATGATTAAGCAGGCCCATCGCTACACGCAGAAATATGGCTTCGAAGCCAAACTCACTGTAGCCGATGCCGGCAGCCTGCCCTACCCCGCTGACTACTTTGACTGGGCCATAGCGGTGGCCATTTACCACCACATTGAAGGCGACCGGGCCCGGCTGGCGGCGCTTGAGGAGCTAAGACGGGTGCTGAAACCCGACGGCCAGGCCTTCGTCACCGTTTGGAACCGCTGGCAGCCCCGCTTCTGGTTCAGCCGCCATGGGGTTATGGTGCCCTGGCGGCAGCGAGGGGAGAAACTATACCGCTACTACCACCTTTTTTCCTATAATGAGTTGGGGAAACTGATCAGCGAGGCCGGCTTCAGCGTAATAAGAAGCCACCCTGAAAGCGGCTACAGCTTCCCGATAAAGGCCTTCTCACGCAACATCTGCCTGCTGGCCAAGAAGTGACCGTTTGTCCGGAGGCGGTTTAACTGCTAATATTGTGACTGATGCGAATGATATTTAGCAGGCGCAATTGAACCAGCAGGCAACCGGAAAGAGCCGTTTTTCGGGTATGCTCGTCCCCACACTGGTGATGGCCGTAATAGCCATCGTCCTGTTTATATTCGCCGTCAATAAGGGCGGCGGTGAGCACATATCCGGCCTGGAGACAGCCAGCGAGATAATGCTTAATATTGCCCCCCTGCTTGTCTTCGCCTTTATCGTGGCCGGCTTCATGCAGGTGCTCATTCCCACCAGGACGATAGCCAAATGGCTGGGGCGCGAGGCTGGCCTGCGCGGCATCGTTATCGGCGCCGTTTTGGGCGGCTTTATGCCCGGCGGTCCCTTCGTCAGCCTACCTATCGCCGCCGCCCTGCTGCGGGCCGGGGCTGGCATCGGTACGATGGTCGCCTTCCTCACCGGCTGGTCAATTCTGGCCGTCACCCGGCTGCCCCTTGAGGTGGGCCTGATGGGCTGGAAATTCACCGCCATCCGCCTTTCGGTAAGCTTTTTCTTTCCCATCCTGGCCGGGTTGCTGGCCAACTTCA
>DAOUZU010000127.1 GCA_030665535.1 Dehalococcoidia bacterium | reverse complement strand
CCCGATGGCCACGCCGAATACTGTCCCCAGCTTAGGGAGCGCCTGGTGGAGCTGGTGGGGGAAGAGGGGCTGAAGCTGGAGAAAACCGCCTAGGGATGACAGGCCTTGTAAGCGGCTGCTAAAATACACCCATATATTCATCCGGGGAGGTTTTCGAGGGGGTCATCAAGCACAGCGCCGTCTCAGTCATCTTCATCCACAACCATCCCTCCGGCGACCCGGCACCGAGCAAACCGGACAAAGAGGTTACCAGAGACCTCGTCTTCGCCGCCGCCGTTATGCGGGTGAAGGCCCTGGGCAATATAATTATCGGCGATAACAAGTACTTCAGCTTCGCCGCCGAGGGCCTGATTGAGCAGTACGAAACGGACTTTATTAACCTGAGGGTGAAGGTTATCTCCGAGGCCAAACGAAGGCTCTACCGGGCCAAGCTATTCGGCGAGCCGGACTGAGGCCTGCCGCCGGTTGTAGCCTCCAGGGAGAGCAGGTAGCACTTCATATCCAGGCCGCCGGCGAAGCCGCCCAGCCCTCCATCGGCCTTCAGCACCCGGTGGCAGGGCACGATGATGGCCAGCGGATTGCGGGCTAGGGCCCGGCCCACCGCCCGGGCCGCCCCCGGTTGGCCTATACCGGCCGCCAGTTGGCGGTAGCTCCTGGTTTCCCCGTACGGGATGAGCCTGGCCGCCAGCCACACCCGCCGTTGGAAAGGCGTCGCCGCCGTGAGGTCCAGGGCATCGTTGAAGTCCTGCCGGTGTCCGTCAAAGTAGCCGGTAATCCTCTCAGCCAGGTCTTCAAATCGCGGCGGCGAACAGGCCGCTGTCCGGCTGTCGGGCAGCATATCCAGCGCCCTTTGCCTAGTCTGCTGGGGCAGGGTAACCGCTTTAAGCCCCCTCGCCGAGGCAGCCACGGCCAGCCAACCAGCCTTTGTTCTGAAGGCGAAGTGTCCCGGCATGTCGCTCATCCGGCCGCAATCCTTGAATTTGGCGAATCCGCCGTGAAAAAGCTCTTCAATTATGTTCTCCCCTCAAAACCGGTGTCCGGGGTCTAGAATTGGATTACAGGGCCTCTCACGCCTTGCCTGTGACTGGGGGCGAGGCCGAAAAACAGGCGCTTCGGCCTGTTGGGCCAAACTCCGGCTTTATCAGGCCGTAGTTACCGTTCCGGCCCTAATACGCATCTGGCCGGCGGGCGCCCCTCCCTTTTTTATTGAGCCGGCTCTTGTGATGCCCTATCTGGCCCAGCATGACCTCCGTCAGGCGGTCAACGGCTGTCAGCAGGTTATCCCCTCTCTCCTGGCCGCGCATTACCGCGCCGTCGCTGGATACGGTAACTTGGGCGACGAAGCGCCTCTGGGCTGCCCTGGTCTTTTCACCGGTTATTTCCAGGTTGACTGTGGTGATATTGGGCAGATGGCGCCCCAGCTTGGCCATCTTGCGCTCAATGTGCCGCCGGGCCGGCACCGCCAACTCAATATTCTTGCCCGTTATTCTTAGCTGCATCTCGTGTTCCATAGGTCTAAACCTCTCTGGCCAGCACCAACGCCCAGACGGAGTTGGCCCCGGCCGCTTTCAGGGCTTCGGCGCAGGCGTTCAGGGTGGCCCCGGAGGTGGCTACGTCATCTACCAGCAATACCTCGCGGCCGTTAAATGTGGCATCGGAGCGGCCGTAGGCGCCGGCCACATTAACCCACCGGCCCGCCAGGCTGTCCGTCTCCGCCTGGGGGTCGGTGGGGCGCCATTTGATGAGATTGCCGGCGTGCAATGGCAGGCCGCCGGGCTGTGATTGACCGCATGTGGGGCAGAGTGATTCAGTAAGGCGGGGCAACCGCTGCCGGCAGGAGGGGCAGATACAGGCGCCCTCACGGCCGCAACCGAGGCACCACTGTGGGAAGAGAAGGTCAACAGCCGCCTCTTTGAGCCAGGCTATCTGCAGCATATTCACGGCCTGATGCCGCCTGCCGGCCGGGCTAGTGGCGGGAGCGGCTGTTATACACCCCGCTGATGATAGGCTCGTTTATATAGACGTCGCCGTTCCTGATTTTCAGGTTGTAGCCACATTC
>DAOUZU010000032.1 GCA_030665535.1 Dehalococcoidia bacterium | reverse complement strand
ACTTCAGTTAGGCGGTACTGTCCGCCTGGCTGAAAACCCGGATGGAGAAATTGCTATGGTGCACCTTGAGAAGCAGCCCCGTCTTCGCGGTGATTGCCTGCTCGTAATCCCGGACGTGGGTCTTGTTGGTGGTGCCCACTTCCACCAGGCGGGCGCCGCCCTCGCGCATGATGTCCGGGATGCGGAAGCCGCCGCCGATTTGCACCAGCTCTCCCCGCGAGACGATAACCTCAACACCTTCGGCCAGGGCATTTAGAATAAGAAAGACGGCGGCGGCGTTATTGTTGACTACCAGGGCGGCCTCGGCGCCGGTAAGCAAACAGAGCAACTCTTCCAGATCTTTGGACCTGACGCCGCGCTCCCCGGTGGCCAGATCGTACTCCAGGCCGTAATAGTGGCCGCTTAAATCAGCAAGGACGGCCGTCGCCTCCGCAGACAGTATCGCCCGGCCCAGGTTGGTGTGCAAGATGACGCCGGTGCCGTTAATCACCGGGGTAAGGAAACCCGGCCAGCGTCGCCCCAGGTGCTCTTTTACACTCCTGAGTAGCTCATCCGGTGGCGGGCAGGCCCCGCCGCCGCTAATCTGCCGCCTCGTTTCGGCTAGCACCTCCCGGATAGAGCCTGTAACCAGCGGGTGCGAAAACCTGTCTATCTGCGGCTGGAGGTCGTCCAGTTCCAGCACCTGCTCCACTGAGGGCAGCTTGCGCAGCTCTTTATTCAACTCTACCTTGTCCATAGGCAACTATTCCTAGCGCAATATAATCCTGTTCTTTTGCTCCGCCACCACCGTGCCGATGATGGCCGCTTCTTTGTAGCCGGCCTTCTTAATACGAGACAGCATCTCCCCGGCCACTTGCGGCGGGCTGGCAATCAGTAGGCCGCCGGACGTCTGCGGGTCGAAGAGGGCGTCCATCAGCCAGGTGGGCAGGGTGGTTTCCAGCTGCACCAGGGTCTCACAGAACTCCCGGTTGGCGTAGAGGCCGGCCGGCAGCAGCCCCATAGCCGCCAGCTTTTCGGTGCCGGGGATAAGGGGCACCTTCTCACTGTCTATTTCAATAGCCACGCCGCTGTTTTCGGCCATCTCGCAGGCATGGCCCAGCAGGCCGAAGCCGGTGACATCGGTGGCGGCACTGGCCCCCAGGGAGACCATAATCCACGACGCCTTATCGTTCAGGGCGGTCATCTGTTTCGTTACCAGGGCCAGGCTCTCATCGTCAAGCAGCCCCGCCTTGAGAGCGGTGTTCATAATGCCCGTGCCCAGCGGTTTGGTCAGGATCAGCTTATCACCTGCTTTGGCGCTGCTCTTGGTGACCACCTTGTCCGGGTGAACGACGCCGCTTACGGACAGGCCGAACTTAATCTCCTCGTCCTTGACGCTGTGGCCGCCGACCATGGCCACCCCGGCCTCGTCCAGCTTGGCCACCGCCCCGGCCAGTATCTGCCGCAGTATTTCAATGTCCATCGTATCACTGGGGAAGCAAACGATATTCATAGCCGTCATCGGCCTGGCCCCCATGGCGTAGATATCTGAAAGCGAGTTGGCGGCGGCTATCATGCCGAAGCTCACCGGGTCGTCCACGATAGGGGTGATGAGGTCCACCGTTTGCACAATGGCCAGGTCTTTACGCAGCCTGAAGACACCGGCGTCGTCCGCCTGGGTCAGACCGACGATCACATCGGGGTTATCCTTAAGCTCAAGGCCGCAGAGTGCTTTCTCCAGGTCTCCCGGACCCAGTTTGGCGGCTCAGCCGGAAAAGCGGGAATACTCCGTCAGCCGTTTGGCTTCGGCCACTGGCTTCACCCCCTTTCCAGGGCCGCCCGGCGGCCCCGAGAATGGCAAAATATGGCGGAGGGGGAGGGAATCGAACCCCCCACGGCAATCAGATTGCCGTCAACGGATTTGAAGTCCGCGAGACCCACCAGAGCCTATCCGCCTCCGGCTGAATTATAGCATACCGCCTTTTGGCGGGATAGATTTAGGCCTACCATTCCTCTATCACCCGGCTTTCGTAGGTGCCCAAGTAGCCAGTACAGATGGTGCACAAGATATGTTGAAATCCTGGGCATGGTAACCCCCTTTTCCCTGTTCCGGCTATAAGCCCATTTATGATAATACCTGTATGCGGCAAAAACAACCGCTAAATCGGCCGTATTTATCTGAAAACGGGTGTAACAGCGCGTATCTTCCACCCGCCGTCGGGGCCGTCAGGCCGTTAGCGGCGGCTACCGCCACTTGACTTTATGGGCCTTGTTTGGTAGGATGAAAGTAGGAGGAGGATGGGAAAAGACTCCTCCGGGAACGAACATCAGGAAAGGAGGAAGCGCACTGAAAGATAGACAATCATTATTGTGTACTTGGATCTTTCCCAAGTCTGGCTCCTCACTGGTGAGAGGTGAACCTAAATAGGACATAATGAAACCGGTGAGGGGCAGAAGAAGGCTACCAAGCTCCTCGTGAAGTACAAAAAGGGACTCTAAATAATATGAGTCATTCTGGTTTTCTAACCAGGCGGGTGGAGTAGGTGGCGAAGCGAGAGAACTAAAAGGCCCCGGCCTAAAAACCGGGGCCTTTTTTATTGGGAACGGTTGCTATCGCCCGGTTTGACGGTAATCTCATCGCCGACGCGAGCGTCCAGCAGCGCCCTGGCCTTGCCGCCTTTGAGGGCTATCTCCAGGTGACCGCTGGAACCGACGACGGCAGTCAGGCCCCTTCTATCGTCATAGGTGCTGCTTATACCTGAAATAAGCCGGCCGCAGACATCAACGACGACCTCCGCAGACGGCAGGTCGTCGTCCTTGATATCTGTTATCAGGTTGCCAAAGCCGTCTATGTGGAGGACATGCCCCACCAACGAGCCGTCCGGCCTCTTGCCCGGCCGCGAAATAGGTATCATATTCAGGGCGTCCAGAGGCGGGCCGAACTGTATGGCCGGGAAGCCCACTGAGAGCAGGGCGGCCACCGGGGCGAATATATCCCGCCCGTGAAAGGTGGCGGATACCGGCTTGCGGAAGAAGCGGTCGTTGGTTAGTTCCACCGCCTCCACCTGTTTGCTTAAACGCACCTCAGTCAACCCTTCCGGCGAGACTCCCTCCAGCGGCGCCGCCATGTGCCGGTTGATGACATAACTCAGGACGCCGTTGTCCGGGGCAATGAAGTCAGCTTCAGGCGTCCTCAAGACGATGGCCCGCCGGGCGCTGCCTACGCCGGGGTCCACCACCACCAGGTGCACCGTTTTGCGGGGAAAAGAGGGGTAGGCCGTGCTCAAAACGAAGGCCGCCTGGGAGATATTCTGCGGCTCGATGTTGTGGCAGATGTCCACCAGCCTGGCCTCCTGGTTGATGCCCAGGATAACACCCTTCATCGCCGCCACGTAGCCGTCGGTCTGGCCGAAGTCAGTGGTCAACGTGATAACCGTGTTCATAACCACTCCGCCTCTATCCGGCCGCGCTAGCCGAGCCTGAGCATTAGCAGGGAGACGGCCACAAAAAGAATTACCAGTACCAGCGTGAGCTGAAAAAGTGTCTTCTCCACGCCGCGCCGGGTGCGGTAAACGGCATCCGGCTGGCCGAAAATACCCCCCAAACCGCCGCCCTTAACCTGAAATAGAACCGATACGGTCAGGGCCACGGAGAGGACTATCTGGGCTATAACCAGGGGTGTCTGCATCCTTTATCCTTCCTCAAGTTTCTTTTTAATCAGTGTGGCGGCCATCTGAGGGTTGGCCCTGCCCCTGGTGGCCCGCATAAGCTGGCCTACCAGGAACTTAACCGCCTGCTCCTTGCCCGCCCGGTAGTCAGCCACCGCCTGCGGGTTTTCCTTTATTACCATCCCGGCGGCGGTTTCAATCTCACCGCCGTCGCTTATCTGGCCCAGCCCCTGCTCGGCGATAATCACAGCCGCCTCTTGGCCGGTGGCGAACATCCGCCCCAGAACGGTCTTGGCCGTGGCCGTACTGACCGTCCCCTTATTATTCAAGGCTATCAGCGCAACCAGCCCCTGCGGACTGACCTTCCCGCTAAAAGCGGTGATAGCGATGCCTTCGGCATTCATTATGCCACTGGCGGCGCCTAAAAGCCAGTTGCTAATTTCCTTGGCCGCTATATCCGGGCTAGCCGCGGCCGCCGCCTCAAAGTAATCGGCCAGTTCCCGGCTGGCCGTGAGCAGGTCGGCGTCGTACAACGGCAGGTCGTACTCCGCCATAAAGCGGTCACGCCTGGCCTCCGGTAACTCCGGCAGCCCCTCCTTTATCTCATTAAGCCACTTTGTGTCCAGCTCCAGCGGTGGCAGGTCCGGCTCGGGGAAGTAGCGGTAATCGTGGGCGTGCTCCTTGCTGCGTTGGGAGACGGTTTTGCCCTTGTCCTCCAGCCAGCCCCTGGTCTCCTGAATCAGCTTCTTACCCTGGGCCGCCGCCTTGCGCTGCCTTACGGCCTCATACTCCAACGCCCGGTAGACGGCCTTGAAGCTGTTCATATTCTTAACTTCTGCCTTTGCCAGAAGCTTCGTCTCTCCCAGCGGGCGGATGCTTATATTGGCGTCCACCCGAAAGCTGCCCTCCTCCATATTGGCCGTGGAGACGCCCAGGTAGCGCAGGATGCTGCGCAGCTTGATAAGGTACTGCCGCGCCTCCTCCGGGGAGCGCAGGTCCGGCTCACCGACGACCTCCATCAGCGGTACGCCGGAGCGGTTGACGTCCACCAGGCTGTAGGACTCACCCTCCGCCGAGACGCGGTGCAGCAGCTTGGCCACGTCCTCCTCCAGGTGGACGCGGGTGATGCCCACCTTCTTCTTATGGCCGTCGGCCTCGATATCCAGCCAGCCGCCAGTGCCTACGGGGGCGTCAAACTGCGATATCTGGTAGCCCTTCATTAAATCCGGGTAGGGGTAGTTCTTGCGGTCAAACTTGGTGCTGCCGGAGACGGTGCAGTGAAGGGCCAGGGCGGTCATGATGGTGTATTCCACCGCCTTTTTGTTGATGGTGGGCAGGACGCCGGGCAGGCCCAGGCAGACTGGGCAGACATAGCTGTTGGCCGGGGCGCTGGCATAGGCGGTGCTGCAGCGGCAGAACATCTTGCTCTTGGTGTTGAGCTGGGCGTGCACCTCCAGCCCGATAATAGTCTCGTATTCCATGCTCTGCCTTGCCCCCCGCTGCGCCCCCAGTATAGCAACTACCCAAGCGTGGTGACAAGGCAGCTTTGAGCCTTAAGAAGCGGGAGCCGTTATGCTATAATGCCGGCGGGGATATAGCTCAGCTGGGAGAGCGCTGCGTTCGCATCGCAGAGGCCGGGGGTTCGAATCCCCCTATCTCCACCAAGACTGCTTGGCAGGGCCCTCCCGAGGTAAGATGACGAACGAATTGACTATTGTAAAAGCCTCTGGCGAGAGAGAACCCTTCTCCGAAGCTAAGCTGAGAAACTCACTGGAGAGGGCGGGGACGCCGCCGGATCTGGTAGAGCTGACCGTGAGCTATGTCCGGGGAGAGCTCAGGGACGACATGAAGACCGCCGATATATACCGGCGCGCCTTCGGTTTTTTACGCAAGCACAGGCGGCTTTCGGCCAGCCGCTACAGCCTGAAAAAGGCCATTATGAGCCTCGGCCCCACCGGCTATCCCTTTGAGAAGCTTGTCGGCGCCGTGCTCAGAGCCAGCGGATTCAGCGTGGAAATCGGCCAGCATATCAGGGGTTACTGCGTCTCCCACGAGGTTGACTTGGTCGCCCAAAAGGGTGAGCGGCGCATCATAGTTGAATCCAAGTATCACAACAAGCCGGGTTATAAGACCGATGTGAAGGTCGCCCTCTATGTCAAGGCCCGCTTCGACGACATCAGGAAGCGAATCCAGGAAGTGGACGGCGGCAATGGCCTGAGCGAAACCTGGCTCATAACCAACACCAGGCTCAGCCTGGATGCCATCCGCTACTGCGAGTGTACCGGCATCAAGGCAATCGGCTGGGACTACCCGCAGAACGAAGGGCTACAGAACCTGATTGAGACAGCCGGCCTGCATCCCCTGACCAGCCTGACCAGCCTGACCTCATCCCAGAAGAAGCAACTCCTGCGGCAGGGGGCGGTGATGTGCCACGACCTGACTGAAGACGGCCGCCTACTTGAGTCCATCGGCCTCATGGGAATCAAGGCTACCCGTGTGCTGCACGAAATAGCTGACCTGTGTAGTAAGTAATCACCGGTAGCAGAATAGCGCCGCTATTCAGGCAGGCTCTTAGTCAGGGCCGACGGGCGCCGGCCATTTGGTTTTGCCGATGTAGGTGGTGTACAATTGCCCAAAAACCCAACCGGTCCCGGGTGGCGGAAGGCAAGGCGCGAGGTCTCTGTGGATACGACAGTCACTATCTTAGTACCCACCTATAACGAAAGGGATAATGTCATTCCCCTGGTGCGGCGGATTGACGGCGCCCTCGCCGGCCGCAGCTATCAGGTGGTCTTCGTTGATGACGATAGCAAAGACGGCACCGCCCAGGTTGCCGCCGCCCTTTCACCGGAATACCCGGTAAGGGTTATCGTGCGCCGTGACAAGAGGGGCCTGGCCTCGGCAATAGTGGACGGGATAAAGGAAACCACCGGCCAGGTAATCGGAGTGATGGACGCCGACCTCCAGCACCCGCCGGAAACCCTGCCCCTGCTGCTTGACGAGATAGAGAACGGGGCCGATATCGCCATCGCCAGCAGGTATATCAAGGGAAGCGGCCTGCAGGGCTGGGCCCTGGCCAGGCGCGTGATTTCCAGGGGGGCGAGCTTTCTTGCCCGGATGCTGCTGCCTTTCATACGCCCCGTCAAAGACCCGCTTTCCGGCTTCTTCGTTTTTAAAAGACGGGTGGTGGCCCATGCCAACCTGAGGCCTACCGGCTACAAGATACTGCTGGAGATACTCACCGAGGGGGAATCGGCCAAGCTGACCGAGGTTCCCTATACCTTCGAGGCCAGGAGCAAGGGGCAGAGCAAGCTCAGCATCTTCCAGGAAATAGACTATCTGAAACATGTCTACAGCCTTATGAAAAGAAGGGGCGAGCTTTTCAGGATGGTCAAGTTCTCCCTGGTTGGCATAAGCGGCGTGGGGGTCAACATAGGTATCCTCTACTCGCTAACGGAGTTCGCCGGCCTTTTCTACCTGGCCTCGGCGGCCATCGCCATTGAGGTCTCCATTATCTCCAACTTCAGCCTGAACAACTACTTCACCTTCGCCGACAGACGCGCCCCGGGTATTACGGGCTTCTTCCGCCAGCTGGGAAAGTTCAATCTGGTAAGCCTGGTGGGCCTGGCTATCAACGCGGCGGTACTGGTGTTGTTTACCGAAACTTTTGGCGTATACTACATCTTCTCCCAGTTGTTCGGTATAGCGATGGCCACGGCCTGGAACTACCTAGGCGATATATGGTGGACCTGGAAGTAACCGGACGGTACTCTGCTCTTGCCAGGGAAGTGTATAATAGTCCCCGAAGCTGCCGATCAGGACCGGACTAACGGCCGAAGCGCGGCGAAGGGAATCAGGTTATGGCAGCACTAGCTCTGGAATACTTCGCCCTGGTTTTTGCCGCCTCTCTGGGGGTTTTCCAGGCAGCCGCCGCCTATAATGGCCTCAGGGGGCTGTCCTTCTTCAACCGCCCCGCCTGGGGCTATCTCTTCGCCGCCATTACCACCGGCCCCACCCTGGCCGCCCTATTCACCTGGAACCTGAGGAACGCCACCGGCATTATTGAAGGGGGAGAGCAGTTTGTCCTGCTTTCGCTGGCCGTCCTGGCGGCCTACGTACTGACCCTGGTGGCCGCATCACTTTTTAACGGTTCACCCCCGTCCGATACGACCCCGCCGGCTGGAATTGAAGCTTTCAAGGAAGCCAGCTTCTTCGAGCTGCTACGCAACAGGTTCGGCCGTAAACGATGATTGCCTTCGATGAGACCCTGTTCCTGTGGATTAACGGCCTGGCCGGCAATGTGGCCTTCGTGGACGAGTTCTTCAAGGGCATAGCCAACGACTATTTTTTCATCGTCAGCGCCTGCCTTATAATGCTGACGCTCTGGTTCGGCACCAGGGGAGCTGGCCAGCGAGAGAGAAACCAGCTGGGTGTAATCGGAGCCTTGGCTGGCCTGGGGATAGCCCAGGGGTTCGTCTCGCTGACCAATTTTTTCCTGACCCGCCCCCGCCCCTTTACCGAACTTCCCACAAACCTGATCTTCTACCAGCCGACGGACCCATCCTTCCCCGCCAACTCCGCCGCCGTGATATTCGCCATCGCCGTGGCCATCTTCCTGGTCAACAGGCGGGCCGGGGCCGTTCTCCTGGGCCTGGCCATCCTCCATAGTTTCTCACGGATATACGTGGGCATCCATTATCCACTGGATGTTCTGGGCGGGGCGGCTATGGGGACGGTGGCGGCCTTGCTGATTTTCGAACTGATAAAGCTGCTGGGGCCCTGGCCCGGCCGTCTGCTCAAGCTACTGCGGATCTTCTACCTGGCCTGAGAGATAAAGCGCCCTGCAAAGCACAGCAATGCCACCGCCAGGAACAGGGTGATGTTTGAAAACAGTGACGCCGGCAACCAGCCGGAATACGGCTTACCAACAGCTGTCGGTGTATTATGGAACGGGACGGGCCGGGGTTAGGAAGCGCCTGTCTGGGGACGGTTTATCCGCCCGATATTCTTTGACTTGCCCCCGGGGTAATATGTTTTCTTCACCTTGGACTTCCACTCCACCTGGCTCTTGAAATGCTTGTCCCGGTGCTTCGGTATGGTGAAACCGCCCATGTGCCTCTCTGTTTCCACGGCCCCGCACTCCGGGCAGTTCTGAGGGTCGTCCCTTTGGTCAATCTTCAGCTGCACCTCAAAGTAATGTTGGCATTTCTTACACTGGTACTCGTAGATAGGCATATCAGCTCCTCAATTAGTAGTGAGATATTAACTTTCAGGCAGTTCTATATTAGCAAAATATCCCGGCCGTGTCTATTGCCCGGCGGCTTTTTTATACGGGCCGTCATTGCCCTTTTTCGCTGGCCTGGGCTATAATTTGCCCTGACGGGCCCCTGTAGCTCAGAGGATAGAGCAGCGGTTTCCTAATTCTAAGCTATGTATACCAAAGTGTGTCTTTACGTTCAAACTGGAGCTTTTATGTTAATCGCCAAAACCCTGTTTTGTAGCTAGAGTGACATTTGGTGACAACCAGTACTTTTCAGTTTATCGCCAAATTAGCGTCAAATCTCTAGCTTCAGGTTAAACGTAAATCAGGATCAGTAGGGCGCCCCCAATTACGAAGGCCTGATCTCAGAATGAAGCCTGTATAAGTATTGTTTGAACACGAAACCAACACTTTAATCTTAAAGCCATCATGCTTTATGGATAAGCTAAACTGGGGAGCCCCTTTCGAGACTCCCCAATCGTTTGTTGTCAAGGCTTCGGTTTATCCAGTCCATCGGCGCCTTGCACTCAACTGCCAGGCTAGAACCAACCGATAATAATATATACCAAGGCCAAGGTTTCTGATATGGTCCGAGTAAGTCTACTCGACCTTAAAGGGAACACTTAGTATTGCATTGGTGCCTATATATATCACAACTTTGTAATCCCCCTGAGCAAACCCGCCTTCTGGTTTGCTTATCGACACAGTATAAGGGT
>DAOUZU010000106.1 GCA_030665535.1 Dehalococcoidia bacterium | reverse complement strand
CATATCCAAGCTGGCAAGGGTGGTGGAGATTCTGGCCAAGCGCCCCCAGGTGCAGGAGAGATTAGCCACCCAGATTGCCGAAGCTATAGTGGAAGGCCTGAAGCCGGGCGGCGTGGCCGTGGTCATTCAGGCGGAGCACCTGTGCATGGTGATGCGTGGCATCAAGAAGCCGGGGGCCAGCGTCATAACCTCGGCCCTGCGGGGCACCTTCCGCAAGAAGGCGGCCGCCCGCGCCGAGTTCATGTCCCTGATTCAGGGCAAGTAACCTACTCCCCCACAATCTGAATGACCACCTGCCGTGAGCGGGGGCGATTGTCAAAGTCCACCAGCACTATCTGCTGCCAGGTGCCCAATGCCAGCCCGGCGGAGGTAAAAGGGACTACCAGCGAGGTACCCAGCAGAGAGGCGCGGACGTGGGCATGGCCGTTGCCGTCGCCCCAGCGCTTATCATGCTGGTAGGTTATGTCCTGTGGGGCCAGTCGTTGCCAGAGTTCGGCCAGGTCGGCCACCAGGCCAGGCTCGTACTCCACGGTGGTCAGGCCGGCGGTGGAACCGGGCACAAACAGGTTGACGCTGCCGTTTTTTATGCCGGAGCCGTCAACCTTGCCGGCCACTTCAGGGGTTATATCAATGATGTCGCCGTTGCCCCCGGTGCTCAGGCTGATATTTTCAGTTACTATCATCGCATTGACCTCCAACGGCGGGGTTATAACCCGGCCAACTCTTCCCAGGCCACTTCTTGCATACTGAATACCGGCCCGTCCCGGCACACCTTTTTCATCCCGTCCCTTGTTTTGATGCTGCAGCCGTAGCAGACGCCCAGCCCGCAGGCCATCCGCACCTCCAGGGAGACCTGCACCGGCTTGCCTTGAAGGCTGAGCTCTTTGGCCAGGGTGCGGTACATGGGCAACGGGCCGCAGGCGAATACCTGGTCGGCCTTGTCTATATATTGGGGCAGGCAGTCCGTTATCAGCCCCTTCACGCCGGCGCTGCCGTCCTCGGTGGCCGTCTGGCAGGTGGCGGCCGCCGGCAGCAGTTCGGCGGGGCAGAGATTAGCGGCGCTGGCCGCTCCCAGGAGCAGCGTAACGGAACGTCCCCCGTCCTGGGCCTGGCGGGCCAGGAAGCAGAGGGGGGCGACGCCCATGCCGCCGGCTATTATGAGGATGTTTTTTGAATCTGGTTTTATGGTGAAGCCGTTACCCAGCGGCCCCAGGATGTCAACGGTGTCACCCGGTTTAAGCTGCGACAGCCAGCGGGTGCCCCGGCCGACGACGCCGTACAGGAAGGTGACTTCGCCCGTATCGCTGTTGGCATTGTGAAAGCTTAAGGGACGGCGCAGCAGCACGTCCGGGCCGCAACCGAGCATGGCGAACTGGCCCGGCCGCGCCAGGGAGGCGACCGGTGGGGCCTTAAGTTTCAGGTAGAAAACGCCGGGCATTACCTGGCGGCTGTCTATTACCGGGGCCACCAGTTGCTGCGGGCTTATTTGTATGCTCAGGCCCATTACTTTATCAACCTCTCCCCCTTTGTCCCACTCTCCAGTCTTGTCCCTAACCTCTATTATATATGGGCATGGGCTTGGCCCTTTCCGACTTCCCTTTTCGCCCCATCTATTCTAATCTTTTCATTCTCTCTCCCTGTACTCGGGCAGGGGCCGGGCGCTAACGGCCTGGCCGCGGCCGCTTAAAGCCGCCGCCACTGCCCGGGCCGTATCCAGTGAGGTGAAGCAGGGGATGCGTTTCTCAGCGGCGGCCCGGCGAATCTTGAAGCCGTCCCTCAGGGGGATGCGGCCGCCGGTGATGGTATTGATTATGCCACATACGGTGCCGTTCTTTATTATATCCACGATATTGGGGTGTCCTTCGTCCAACTTCTTGCTTATCATTGTTACCACCGGCCCGGCCGCCTGAATCATAGCCGTCGTGCCCTCGGTGGCGTAGAGGCGGTAGCCCAGCTTGGCGAACTGTTTGATGATAGGCAACGCCTCGGCTTTGTCCCTGTCGGCGATGGAGAAAAGCATAGCCCCCTCCCGCGGCAGCATGAGACCGGCCGCCTCAAGGGCCTTGGCCAGGGCGGCCTGGAAGGTGAAGTCTATGCCCATAACCTCGCCGGTGGACTTCATCTCCGGGCCCAGGTAGGTGTCCACGCCGATAAGCTTGGACATGGAGAACACCGGCGCCTTGATGGCGATGAGCTTGTCCGGTGGCCTGAGCCCGCTGTAGTAGCCCTGTTCGGCAAGGCTTGCCCCCAGCATTATCTTGGTGGCCACTTCCACCATGGGCACGCCGGTAACCTTGGAGAGGAAAGGTACGGTGCGGCTGGAGCGGGGGTTCACCTCCAGAACATAGACGCTGGAGCCTTCCTGGCCGGCCATAATGACGAACTGGATGTTCATCAGCCCTTTGAAGCCCAGGCCCCGGCCGATGCTGATGGTGTATTTGGTGATGGTCTCTATCTCCGGCGCGGTGAGATTGACGCCGGGGTAGACGGCCATGGAGTCTCCGCTGTGGACGCCGGCCCGCTCAATGTGCTCCATTATGCCGGGGATGAAAACACCCTTGCCGTCACCGATGGCGTCCACCTCCACCTCCTTGCCCTGGAGGTATTTGTCTATCAGCACCGGGTGGCCGGTGTCCAGGTCTATGGCCAGCTTGACGTAGCGTACCAGCTCGCTGGCGTCGTGGACTATCTCCATGGCCCGGCCACCGAGGACGTAGCTGGGGCGCACCACCACCGGGTAGCCGATGAGGTCGGCGATGTTGAGAGCCTCGTCAACCGAAGTCACCGCCGCCCCCGGCGCCTGGGGAATACCCAGCTTGCTTAAAAAGCTCTCAAAGCGCTGCCTGTCTTCGGTTAAATCTATGGTCTCGGAACTGGAGCCGAGGATGGGATGGCCGGAGCGGGAGAGGGGGTCGGCCAGGTTGACGGCCGTCTGCCCGCCGAACTGGACGATGGAAGGTGTCGCTGTGTCCCCATCCGGGCCGTTCTCGTTCTCCAGTATGTCGCGCAGGCTCTCCTCGTCCAGGGCCTCGAAGTAAAGGCGGCTGGAGGTGTCGAAGTCGGTGGATACCGTCTCCGGATTGGAATTGACCATAATGCTCTTGTAGTCGGCCTGCTGGAGGGCCCAGGCGGCGTGGACGCTGCAGTAGTCGAACTCAATCCCCTGGCCGATGCGGATAGGCCCGCTGCCGATGACCACCGCCTTTTTCTCCATATCCCGCAGGGCCTCGTTCTCCTGCTCGTAGGCGGAATAGAAATAGGGGGTGGCGGCGTCGAACTCGGCGGCCAGGGTGTCCACCATTTTGTAGACGGGGCGGATGTTCCAGTCCCGGCGGAGCTGCCGTACCTGCTCCGGCAGCCTGTCGGCAAGGGTGGCAATCTGCTCATCGGAGAAGCCCAGCCTTTTTGCCCTTTTAAGCAGCTCCGGTTCCAGCTTCTGCGCCAGGAGTTCTTTTTCCATGTTTATAATATTACCCAGCTTGGACAGGAACCAGGGATCTATGCCGGTGCGTTCAGTTATAGCGGCGGCGGCAATCCCCCGCCTCAGGGCAGCCATTATGGCCCACAGTCGGAGGTCGTTAGGGGCCAGGGGGTAGTAGTCTATGTCCTTGCCCCGCTCCCACTGCGGGTTCTCCCACAGCAGGGAACGCCTGCCGAACTCCAGTGAGCGCACCGCTTTCTGCAATGC
>DAOUZU010000086.1 GCA_030665535.1 Dehalococcoidia bacterium | reverse complement strand
CTCCAAGATATCTGTAGACAACCTGAGAAAAGAGTATCGGCCGGCAGCAGAGGAGAGAGTCCAGTGGTCACTGGTGCTGGGTCAGGTTGCGCTTTCACAGAAAATAGATGTTATCGATAAAGAGATTGACGTGCATATTGAAAGTCTGGTAAAAGGGGCAGAGGACGAGGCGGAGGAGAACAAGAGGCTCAATACGGAAGAGAGCCGGGAGCAGGTAAGACAGGTGCTGCTGACGGCTAAAATAATGGACCATCTCAAAGAGGTTGCCGGCGGTCCGGTCAGAAAAACGAAGAAAAAGCAAAAGGAGACGAAATGATGAATCTACCGCAGAGCGTTATTCCCATGGTAATAGAGAGCGGCCCCCGAGGGGAGCGGGCCTTTGACATATTCTCGCTCCTTTTGAGAGAGCGCATCATTATCCTTGGCTCGGCCATAAACGACCAGGTGGCCAACGTTATTGTAGCCCAGTTGCTTTACCTGGAGCGGGAGGATCCGGATAAGGACATCAGCCTGTATATCAACAGCCCCGGCGGTGTTATTGCCGCCGGCCTGGCCATTTACGACACCATGCAGCTTATACGTCCTGATATTTCCACCATCTGTGTCGGCATGGCGGCCAGTATGGGCACCGTGTTGCTCACCGCCGGCACCAAGGGCAAGCGCTTCGCCCTGCCCAATGCCACCATCCATATGCACCAGGCGGTAGGTGGTGCCCAGGGTCAGGCGGCTGATATTGAGATTGCCGCCCGTGAGATAATGAGGCTGCAGGACATACTGCGTAATATCCTGGCAAAACACACCGGGCAGAAGCTGGAAAAGATTGTCCACGATACCGACCGTGACTTCTACTTAAACCCGGAGCAGGCGGTGGAGTACGGCCTTATTGACGAGATATTGACCAAGCCGATAGACGAAGATAAGAAAAAGAAGTAGTAGCCGAGCGGGCAGGGAACACTTTACATAAAGCTTAACTTTGATAGAGAGGCGGCTGGAGTAGATATCACTAAGACTTCAGCCGCTCTTCTATTTCACTGGTCAGGTCGTAGCCGTTAACCGGATTTCCCCGCCCGTCCTGGACGCGGCCATCAACAACCTTCACCTTGCCCTGGCTGAAAGCCTTTAGGGTGGCGATAACAAGCGGCAGTTCACGGGCCATGCCGTGCTGGCGGATAAGCTTAAATAGGGCATTATCATCACCCTCGGCGTCTTTTAGCTGGGTAGCCGTTTCACCCTTTATCTGCTGCCAAAGGCCGTCAAACGGCTCACCTGTGATGTTGAAGGTTGCATAGCTAACTACCGGTCCCTTGTCCAACTGCGGGGTCACCAGGTGCATCATGACCCCCGTCTCCCTGGCCCTGGTATCAATCAATTGCCAGATTACCTCTCGCCAGGTTCCAGTGGGGCCTCCCGGGACTGCCGGGTGCAGGTTGATCATCTTGTACGCCGTGCACACCTCGGCACCCACAATGAGCATGTAGCCGGCCAGGACACATAGGTCTGTCTGATAATCCTTAAGCAGTTCCATCACCCGGCGGTCGTATTCCCGGCGCCACTGCGGCAGACTGTCTGCGTTTTCCTCCTCGGCTGTACCGTTACGGGCTTTGAACTTCTGGTAGGAAAGATATACGAGGGGGATGTTGTAGCTTCTTACCTGCTGGATAAACTGGTCTGTCTGGGGGGCTTCTCCCGGCTCCCGGCTCAGGAAAACAAAGGCTATCTGCGCCTTAAGGTCGCCGTTCTCAATGGCATCATGCGCCGCCCTGAGCAACTCCTGGGAACCTTTGCCTCTACCGGTACTAAACCAGCCTATTTTATACACCGCTCACCTTTACCGGCGTTGCTTCCTGAGCCTGTTGGCCAGGCTGCGGAAATGCACCAGGGGGCTTGACCTGCCGCCGCAAACTTTACCCCGGGCTACCGCTTTCAGAAAGTCATCCCGTCCTTCAAATTTAGGCATTTCCAGATAGGCGTGGCCGATCTCAGAAGGGGAGTGAGCATCGCTGCCGGCGGTCTTGGCCAGGCAGTGCTTCTCGGCAAAGAGCTTGGCCAGGGCCAGACCCCGGCCCAGGATGCTGCGGGAGTTGAGCACCTCCAGCGCATCAACCTGGCCGCGGGATACCAGTCCCTCCAGTACCTGGTCGTCAATGGCCGACCCCCTGAGTCTATCAAAGGGATGGGGAATATTCACCAGGCCCCCCTGGGCCTTTATTGCCGCTACCGCATCGTCGGTGGAGATACCACTGGGGATGGTTTCCCTCAGGAAAAGGCCCATGATTTCGCCGTCGTGGGTTAATATCTCCTCGCCCACTATAACCATAAAGGGGGCTATTTCCTTCAGTTTAAGGGCACCATCAACAGTGCCGTGGTCAACTATGGCCACGCAGCCTATACCAAGTTCCTTACAACAGGTGACTATCTCATCCAGGGGTGTGGCGCAGTCCATGGAGTATTCAGTGTGGATATGAAGGTCTGCCTTCAGCAACTTAAGAGCCGACCCTTTCCAGATACTGGCCGTTGCGTGTATCCACCTTTATCACTGTGCCTTTCTCCACGAACAACGGCACCTGTACGATTATGCCCGTCTCCACGGTGGCCGGTTTTGTGCCTCCGGTGGCGGTGTTGCCCTTGAAACCGGGTTCGGTATCAACCACCTCAAGCTCGACAGCAGCCGGCAACTCGACGCCGATAACCTCGTCCTTATAGGTGGAAACCCGCGCCGAATCGTTCTCCTTCAGGTAGCTCAGGGCGTCGCCCAGCTGGGCTTTGTCTATAGCTATCTGTTCGTATGTCTCGTTGTCCATGAAATGGTACAGATTGCCTTCGGCGTAAAGAAACTGCATATCACGGTAATCAAGGCGAACCTGTTTCAACTTCTCATTTGAAGGGAAAGTCCGCTCAATAGTATGGCCGCCGCGGACATCGCGCAGCTTCATACGAAGAAGGGCAATTCGCTTCATCTTTATATGCTGATAGTCCAGTACCTGGTAAAGCGTACCGTCCATCTCAATTACATTGCCCTTTTTAAGCTCACGACCTGTTACCATAGATTAACCCCCGCAGATTTCATTTTCCGGCCTGGGAAAGTACCCTGATTCTACCACATTCCATGACTACGGTGTCCTCGATGCGAACCCCACCCCATCCGGGGAGATAAATGCCCGGTTCTATGGTAAATACCTTACCGTCGGTTAATACCGTCTCCGCGCCCGGCCCCAACCGCGGCGCCTCATGGATGGCCAGCCCCAGGCCGTGGCCCAGGCCGTGACCGAAGTTATCGCCATAGCCAGCCTTTATTATGACCTCCCTGGCTACAGCATCGGCCTGCTGGCCGCTCACACCGGCCTTTATTCCGTTTATGGCTGCCAACTGGGCGGCCAGCACTGTGCCATATACCTTCTTGTATGTCCCGTCTGCGGGGCCGAGGCATATGGTGCGGCTTATATCACTGGAGTAACCGTCTACCCTGGCGCCGAAATCAATCAGCACCGGCTCGCCGGGGCCAATGGGGCGGTTAGTCGGCCTGGCGTGGGGCAGGGCCGAATTGGGCCCTGAGGCGACGATAACATCGAAGGGCAGCGGCTGGCTGCCCATCTCCCGCAGGAACCTCTCCAACTCCCAGGCCACCTCTTCCTCCGTCATACCGGCCTTAATTACCCCCAGTAAGTGTTCAAAGGCGGCATCACACATCTGGGCGGCCCTGGTGATAAGCTCTATCTCGGCCGGCTCTTTTACAGTTCGCAGAGACTCCACCAGCCCGTCAGCAGGAGTCAGCCTGGGCCGGGACACACTTTTGGCCAGGCTTTGCCCTAGATTTTGAACGGCGGCGAAGGTGAGGTGCTCCGCCTCGAAGTGTAGCTCTTTTAAACCTAGCCTTTCCGCCAAGGCAGGTAGCCACCCGCCCAAATCTCCCTTCATCTCCAGGATTTCATAATCGGGGGCCTGCCTCCCCGCCTGCCCCGTGTAGCGGGAGTCGGTAGCCAGGATATATTCCCTTTGGGTAATCAAGAGTAAACCGGCGCTGCCGTCAAAACCGGAGAGATAGCGCCTGTTATCCGGCTGGGAAACGAACAGTGCTTCCATCTTTTTTCCGGCCAGCAGCCGGCGCAGCCTGTCCAGCCGTTCACTTAAATCTGTCATTTGTCTTCAGTTCTGGCCATCGGGTGGGCGGAGAAGTACACTTTCTTGGCCTGTTTCTTGGTCACATGAGTATAAATCTGGGTGGAAGACAACCTGGCATGGCCCAGTAGTTCCTGAACGACTCTCAGGTCGGCACCGCCGTCCAACATATGAGTAGCGAAGGTGTGGCGCAGCATGTGGGGGTGAACCCTTTTTTCTATACCGGCGGCGGCGGCGTAAACTGTCAGCATCTTCTGGACGCTCCTATCGGTGAGCCGGCCCCCGCTATAGTTGACGAATACGGCCTCGCTTTTCTTGCCGGCCAGCAGATCCTTCCTTCCCCTGCTCAAGTAATCCTTTAGGGCATCTGCGGCAGGCTCACCTATCAGCACTATCCGCTCCTTGGCCCCCTTACCCCATACACGCAACTGCCGGTTCTCCAGGTCTACCTGCTCCAGGCTGAGCCCGGCCAGTTCGCTCACCCTCACCCCGGTGGCGTATATAAGCTCTATCAGGCTGCGGTCACGCTGCCCCAGTGCGGTGGAGAGGTCCGGGGCCTTAAGAAGGCGCGCCGTCTCGTCCACGGTCAGAAATGAGGGTAGCCGCCGGTCCAGCTTGATTGAAAACGATGACAGCCGCCCGCCCCCCTGCCGGCTGACGGGAATGGGGCTGTGCGCTATAATCTTTTCCCGCAGCAGATAGCGGTACAGTGAACGGATGGCCGACT
>DAOUZU010000118.1 GCA_030665535.1 Dehalococcoidia bacterium | reverse complement strand
GTAGCCGGGGGTATCCAGCAGGTTTATCTTGGTACCGCGCCACTGGCAGGGCAACAACGCCAGGCTCAGGCTTATCTTGCGCTTTATCTCGTCAGGGTCGTAGTCAGAAATAGTGTTGCCTTCATCCACCCGGCCCATACGGTTGATGGCCCCGGCGGCGAAAAGGGCCGCCTCGGCGAGTGAAGTTTTACCGGCACCGCCGTGGGAGAGCAAAACAACGTTGCGAATACCCCGATCTTCGGTCTGCGCCATAGAATCACCTGCCATTATTAAAGCATTAGACAGGATATTATAGCCGCAGTTACGGGCGCAGGGCAAATTACCGGGGCCAGTTCAGTCGATCAGGAGCGGAGTTATAAAGGTCTCAATGGCCGCCGCCGGTAGCAGCAGCAAGAGGGCGATGGTCAGATACCTGAAGTTCTTTCTTAGGTTGGGCATCAGCCGAGGCCTCGCCTCTTTCTTGAAAATGGCCAGCAGCGCCGCCAGGCCGAAACTCATTGCCGCCGCCTCGGCGATAAGGAAGGCCGGTATCTCCAGGATGCCGTGGGGTAGCAGGCCTGCCAGCAGGAAGCCGAGCGACTCCTCTTGAACGACCAGCGACGCCACTAGGCCCAGGACACCGCCGTTGACGGCAAGGGCCAGGAACGGCGCCATCAGAAAACCCGGAGCGAAGACAAAACTGAGCAGCAGCACCGAGCTGTTGCGGAAAAGGATGAAGAAAAAGACGGCCCCAGGCGACATATCATCAAGCAGCTGGGCCAGTTCGTCAAAATCAGTATTCATTCCCTCGGGGAGAGTATCAATTGGCAGCAGCAGGCCCACAATCATGCTGGCAACGAATATGCCGGTAGCCAGCAGAAGCCATTTTTTAAATGTCATCTTACCCATGCCAGCCCTGGCCGTATCTATCCTGGAATACTATCTCCGCAAGCCCCTTGCGAGGCGTAACCCTGGGCTCCTTAGCCGGATGACCCAGAGGCGTCAGGGCCACCACGCGGAAGCCCGGCGGCACGCCCAGTATAGCCGCCGCCTTCCCGGCGTCAAAAAGACCGATGTGCACCGCACCCAGACCCAGGGAGTGGGCCGCCAGCACCAGGTTCTCCACCGCCAGGGCGACATCGTACATATACCAATCTCCCTTGTCCGTGGACCGCTGGCCATGGAAATAACCGGATTTCTCCATCTCGGCGCAGGCGACAATAAGTATCGGCGCCTGCCTCACACCGGCGGCGGCCCGGTTGGTGCCTAGCATATCGGCCAGCTTATCCTTGATAACGGTATCGCTCACCACGATAAACCGCCAGCACTGGGTGTTGGCCCAGGATGGCGCCCAGCGGGCCGCCTCCAGGACGGCCTCCAGCTTCTTCCTTGCCACCGGCGTCCTTTTGTAATGACGAACGCTTCTCCTGGTCTTAATGGCCTGTAGAACTTCCATCCAATGCCTCCGGTAAATAACGAGTCCCTATCTTATCCTATCTGGGAGAGAATGAAAACAAACCCGCGGCGGTGGCGCTGTGCGGTCTCATACGAGTTGCAAGTGGGGCGCAGGCTAACGGCTAACCCAGGGTAAGCGCCAGCACCACCAGGATGGCCAGCGCAATGAGGGCGAACAGACCCACCCGCCTTAGCTCAGCCATCAGGCTGGCGGCACCTCCGCCATCCGGCGCCGGCCGGGTAAGCGGCGGGGCCGTCTCTACGGGCACCGCTGCCACCACCGGGGCAGCGGGCTGAGGAGTGGCGGGCTGAGGGATGGCGCTTGCCACCGGCGGCCCCTGGGGAGTAGCCACCTGGCGGCGTCCCTCTTTCTTCCTCTTGCTGCGGGACAGCTCTCTGCCCTTATGTCTTCGCTTAGCCGCCATAGCCGCCTCTCTTGAGTTTACTCATTCTATCCCGAACGCTTGGCCCTGGGGTGGGACCTTTCGTAGCTGCGGCGGACGTGCTCCGAGGTTAAATGGGTATAGATCTGGGTGGTGGATATATTGGCGTGGCCCAGCATCTCCTGCACCGCCCTTAAATCGGCGCCGCCGCTGAGCATATGGGTGGCGAAGCTGTGGCGCAGGGTGTGGGGGGTCACCGTCTTGGCCAGGCCGGCCTTGCCGGCATACTCCTTGAGTATCTGCCACAATCCCTGCCGCGTCAGCCGCTGACCGCGGCGATTAAGGAACAGGGCCCGCTCCTCGCTATCACGCAGCAGATTAGGGCGCACCTCATTCACGTATTCGGCCACCGTCAGGGCCGCCTGATGATATATAGGCACGATGCGCTCTTTGCGCCCCTTGCCGAAGGCGCGCACATTCTCCTCGCTTACATTAACATCACCCAGGTTGAGGGAGACCAACTCGCTGACCCTCATGCCGCTGGCGTAGAGCAGTTCCAGCATGGCCCTGTCCCGCTTGGCCTCAGGAGATTTCTGTCTGGCTGGCTGCTCCAGCAGGCTGCGCACCTGGGAAATTGAAATGGCGTCCGGGAGGGGCTTGCCTATCCGGGGTGAATCTATGTTCTCGGTGGGATTCGCCTTTATA
>DAOUZU010000123.1 GCA_030665535.1 Dehalococcoidia bacterium | reverse complement strand
GCGCACATGGCAGGCGGTGCCCATGCAGACATGCACGGAGTGGCGGCCGCGGGGCTTGAGGCTGAAGGCCTTGTAGAAGGTGGCCACGCTGTAGACCCTGCTTAAGGGCACATCCAGGCTCTCACCCACTCTCACCAGGGCATCGCCGGGCAGGTAGTTGAACTCGGCCTGCACGTCCTGCAGGATGGAGACCAGCATTCCCTGGTGGCGCTGGTAGCTGTCCAGAATCCTGTCTACGTTTTCGTTGATTTCTTTTGTATCTACCGTCATTCCGCCTTCTCCAACAATTTCCGGTATTCCTGCTCCGTCCGCTTCTGAATCTCCTTCACGGTATCCTCGGGGAGGTGCCGGAAGCGTCGTTGCAGCTTCATATAGTCCTTTATGGGCCGCAGCTTGTCCGTCTTATAGCTAATACTGTACTTACCGTTCTCCACCTCATACAGGGGGAAGGCGCCCGTCTCCGTCGCCAGGCGGCCAATCTTAACGGTCAGCTCGGCAGGGCAGCGCCAGCCGGTGGGACAGACGGAGAATATCTGTATGTAGGCCGGGCCTTTTACGGCCAGGCCCTTTTTCACCTTTTCAATCAGATCAAAGGGGTAGCTGGGGTTGGCCGTAGCCACATAGGGTATGTTATGGGCGGCGGCGATGGACGGCATATCCTTTTTCCACGAGAACTGGCCGATGCTTTCCCGGCCTGCTGGTGAGGTGGTAGTGGTGGCCCCGTAGGGGGTGGCCGATGAGCGCTGGATGCCGGTGTTCATATAGGCCTCGTTATCAAAGGCCAGGTAGAGGAAGTTGTGCCCCCTCTCCATAGCGCCGGAAAGCGCCTGAATGCCGATATCAAGGGTGGCGCCGTCTCCGGCAATGACCACCACTTTAATATCCCGCTTCTCCAGGCTGCCTTTTCTCATCATAGCTTTCAGGCCGGCCTCAATGCCGGAGGCCACGGCGGCGGTGTTCTCAAAGAGGGTGTGAATCCAGGGCACCCGCCAGGAGCTAGTGGGTAACTGAGAGGCTACTATCTCCATACAGCCGGTGGCGTTGACTATTATCACGTTCTGGTCCATGGCCTTGCAGGCCATCCTCACCGCCAGGGCTTCGCCGCAGCCGACGCAGGCGCGGTGACCGGGGGCGAACTTTTCATTTTCAGGAAGCAGACGGGGGAGGAAGATATTATTCGCCTGAATCATCGGCGCACCCCGTACATTTCATATTCATCATCACTGCCCTTCTCCCCTATCTCTACACCCCTGTTAATCAGTTTCTCAAAGTCGTTCACGGTAATATCGCGGCCACCCAGGCCGCCGACAATGCTGACGACCTTGGGCATCTTCTCCTGGCCGTAAAGGGCCGCCTTAACCTCTGAGGCCACCGGCCCGCCCGGCCCGCCGAAGGAGATGCACCTGTCCAATACTATAAGAAGATCGGTATTTTTAACCGCTTTACGGAGATCGGCAAAGGGGAAGGGCCGCCATAGGCGCAGCCTGATGAGACCGATATCCTTGCCGGCATCCCTCATTTTATCTACAGCCGTCATAGCCGTCTCGCCGAAGCTGCCCATAGTAAGCAGCAGTGTCTTGGCGTCCTCACAGCGGTAGCATTCCACCGGCTGGTAGCGGCGGCCGAAGGCCTCCTCAAATTCCTGCCAGCACTTGAGGATAGTCTTCCGGGACTTCCTCAGGTTGACCTCCTGGGCCCATTTAGCCTCTGTATATATAGTGGGTGGGGCAAAGTCGCCCATGGCCACCGGCTTATCCGGGTGCAACGGCAGGGGGTATTTGTTGGGCGGCAGGAATCCAGCCACCTCGTCTGGCTCCGGTAGAACTACCGGCTCGATAACATGGGAAAGGTTGAAGCCGTCCAGGTGAACCATCACCGGTAGCAGGACATCCTTATCCTCGGCGATGCGGAAGGCGCACAGCGTCTGGTCAATCACCTCCTGGCCGTTCTCGGTGAATATCTGTATCCAGCCGGTATCCCGCGTGGACATAGCGTCCGAGTGATCGCCCCAGACGCTCAAGGGGCTGGATAAGGCGCGGTTGGCCACGGCCATAACCACCGGCAGCTGCATAGAAGAGGCTACGTAGAGCACCTCGTGCATCAGCTCCAGGCCCTGTCCGGCGGTGGCGGTGAAAGTCCTGGCGCCGGCGGCAGCCGAACCCAGGCAGGCGCTCATAGCCGAGTGCTCCGACTCCACCGGTATGTACTCGGCGTCAAGTTCGCCCTCAGCCACCAGCTCCGCTAAATGCTCCACTATGTGGGTCTGCGGTGTGATGGGATAGGCGGCTATTACG
>DAOUZU010000021.1 GCA_030665535.1 Dehalococcoidia bacterium | reverse complement strand
CTATCCGGCGCTGAATACGCTGTTCCTGGGCCGGGAGACCGAACCGGGACACTTCCAGGAAGTATGCCTCCAGTGCGGACAGTGCCTGCTGGGACGCTACGCCGCCATCTGCCCCATTACACAATGCGCTAAGGGGCTGCTCTCCGGCCCCTGCGGCGGCTCAAAGGAAGGCCGGTGCGAGCAGCAATCGGTGCGGGACTGCGCCTGGGTACTTATATACGAGAGGCTGAAGAAGACCGGCAATCTGGATAAGCTGATGGCACCGGCGCCGCCTAGGGACTATTCAAAAACGAAGAGGCCGCGCGCTTATGAGACCGGCGGATCCAGCAGAGGGAGCGCAGAAGATTGAGTTTCAGAGAGGCCCTGGCGGCGGGTAAATTCGTCGTCACCGCCGAGGTAGCCCCGCCCAAGGGTACGGACATCGGTGAGATTATCGAGGTTGCTGGGCTGCTGAAGGGGCGGGTGGACGCGGCCAATGTCACCGACCAGCAAAGCTCGGTAATGCGGTTGGGCTCAATGGCCGTCTGCCATATACTGAAGGACGAGGGCCTGGAACCCGTCTTCCAGCTGACCTGCCGCGACCGCAACCGGCTGGCCCTGCAATCCGACCTTTTAAGCGCTCATGTGCTGGGTATCGAGAATGTGCTGGCCTTAACCGGAGACCTGCCTGAGTTGGGCGACCACCCCGAGGCCAAGCCGGTCTATGACCTGGACTCGGTGCAGCTGCTTCAAGTTATCAGCCGGCTTAACAACGGTTGTGATATGGCCGGCAACGAGCTTAAAGGAAAGGCAGCCCTTTTCCCGGGAGCGGTGGTAAACCCCGGGGCCGATACCGAGGCCTCCTACGAGATGCAGATACTCAAACTGGAGAGGAAGATAGCCGCCGGCGCCAGATTCATTCAGACGCAGGCTGTCTATGACGCCAAAATCCTGGCCGCCTTTATGGAAAGGGTGACCGGATACGGCGTGCCCGTCCTGGCCGGCATTATCCCTCTGAAATCAGCTGGCATGGCTCGCTTCATGAACAAGAATATCGCCGGGGTAAACGTGCCTGAAGAGCTTATAGAAAAGATAGCCCGGGCCGAAGATAGGGTGGAGACGGGGATTGAGATTGCCGCCGATCTAATAAGGCAATTCAGGGGGCTCTGCCAGGGTGTTCACCTAATGGCCATCGGCTGGGAGAGGAAAGTTCCCGCCATCCTGGACGCCGCTGGTCTCTAGTACTCGCTGGAGACCAGGTCCATTACCTGCTGGTAATTGAAGACGGGGCCGTCACGGCAGACATAGATATTACCGATATTGCAGCGGCCGCACTTGCCAATGCCGCACTTCATCCGCTTCTCCAAGGTGGTTATCATCTGCTCCGAGGTGAAGCCCAGTTTATCCAGCACGGGGAAGGTGAAGCGTATCATAATAGGCGGCCCGCAGACGACGGCCACCGCATCCTGGGCTGAAGGGGCCACATGCTCCAGCACCTGGGGCACGAAGCCCACCGTTCCCTGCCACTTCTCGTCACCGCGGTCAACGGTAACGGCCATATTGAACCTGTCGTCCTTCTGCCAGGAGGCCAGGTCGTACTTGTAGACCAGGTCTGCCGGGCTGCGGGCACCGTAGACTATATCCAGCTTGCCGTAGTCCTCCCGGTTGTCCAGAACATTCCATATCAGCGAGCGCAGCGGCGCTAGGCCGATGCCGCCGGCCACGAAGACCAGGTTCTTGCCCTTGAGCTCTTCCAGGGGGAAGCCGTTGCCGTAGGGGCCGCGGAAGCCTATCTCGGCGCCGACACTGAGGCGGTGCAGGGCGTTGGTCAGCCGGCCGGTGCGCTTGACGGTGCACTCCAGGTGGTCGGGTCGGGTGGGGCTGGACGAGATGCAGAAGGGGGCCTCGCCGTGGCCGAAAACAGAGAATTCGCCGAACTGGCCTGATTCAAAGGTGAACTTCTCACTTAGGGCCTTGTCCTTGAAATTGAAGTGAAAGGTCCTTACATCCGGCGCTTCGTCTATTATCTTATTGATAACCACCATGTGGGGCAGGTAGACGTTGCCCCTGGCCGGGAACATCTTGCGGTGGCTTATGTCGGTAATGGTCATATCTTACTCTCATGTTTCGCCGGTAGGCTGTCCAGGACCTGGGTGATGTCCCAGTTGACGGGGCAGAGGCGGATGCAGCGCCCGCAGCCGGTACAGGCGATATTATCAAACAGCATGGGGTAGAACTCGTATTTATGGCACAGCTTGTTCCTCACCCGACGCCACTTATCCGCCCGGGGGTTTTCCATTGGCATCTTGGTGTAGGAAGAGAAGGCACAGCTGTCCAGGCTACGGCAGCGGCTGCCCTCACCGCCGGTCATAGCGTCGTTGATGTCAAAGCAGTAGCAGGTGGGGCAGAGTAGGGTGCAGACGCCGCAGGAGACGCATTTGGCCGATACCTGCTGCCAGAAGCTCTCGTCCTCAAATACGGCCAGAAGTCTCTCTTTGCTATCACCAGTATCAATCTTACGGGTTATCTTCTTCTCGGCGGCCAGGCGGATCTTCCTGGCCCTGTTTTCGTCGGTCCTGGTGGCCTTGGCCAGTGTGGCGTTACCAGCCACCAGCTCCTTGCCCTTGCGGCTGATGCCTTCCACCAGCAGGTTATCGCCGATATCGGTAAACATAATGTCCATACCGGCGGTGGCCGCCGGGCCGCTGTCCACGGAGGTACAGAAGCAACTATCACAGGGATTGGTGCAGCACAGGCCGACAACAATAGACCGGCGCCTTCTGTCCAGGTAGTAGGGGTCTTCATAGGCGTCCTCGAAGACGACATCCAGCAGAATGAGGGAGCGGGCGTCGCAGGGGCGAACGCCGAAGACGAGGCACCCGGTATCATCCTTAGGCGGTAGCTCAATGCGGTGGCCCCGCTCATTGCGGCTTATGGAGAACATCTCCTCCACTGGTGGCAGGAACAGGGATTTAACCGGGTTGATGGTATTCCTGTACCAGTCCAGGAAGCTTATATCCTCGCCATCCCAGGCCGCCATACGGGCCACGCCATCTGCCCGCGAAGGCGCCAGAACGGCGTAGTCCCGGCTCCACTCGGTCAGCAGCCCCGCTAGGTCTTCTTTCCTAACCTTCTTGCTATCGGCCATGATATTACTTTACCAGGTCCTCGGCCTCGTCAACCTCGTAGGCCGTCAGCAGCGGTTGGGTTTTCGTATCCATACCGGACTTGAACTCAAATAGCTCATCGACGATATCGTACATATCACGGGTGAGCGCTCTCAGGGGGATGTTTACCGGGCAAGTGCGCTCGCACTCGCCGCAATCCGTACAGCGCCCGCTGACATGTAGATTGCGGATTATCTGAAACATCAGGTTGTCCGGCTCTTGCGGCATCGGCGCCAGCCACTGCGGCTCCGTCTCATCGACGAAGCAGCGCTTGCAGTAGCAGGCGGGGCAGACGTTGCGGCAGGCGTAGCAGCGGGTACAGCGGCGGAACTCGTTCTGCCAGAAGGCCCAGCGCTGCGCCGCCGTCATCGCCTTGAGTTCATCAAGCTTACCGGCAGACTCGGCGGCGGCGCCTATGGGCGAAGTGGGCTCGCCGAGCAGCACATCGTACTCCGCCGGTGTCGGCAACTCACAGGCCAGGCAGTTATCAAACATCACCTGGCTCAGGGAGAACTCTTTCTTAGCGGCGCCGACCTTGACGGTAATTATATCGCCCTGGCGGGAAATATCATCAATCTCGTCCCTGTATTTACCAACCAGGGCCTCCACCTTGCTGACATCGATAAGCCCGGAGCAGGGGACACCCAGGATAAACAAATCCTCTCTCTTGACCTTGTTGTCCTGTATCAGGCTGACGATGGAGCGGCTGTCACAGCCCTTGGCCACGATGCCGATGCGCCCCTTGGTGTAGGGCAGGAAGTTGCTCAGGTTGTTGACGATGAAGGGATTTATGACTAGGCGCTCGGTAGCGGCCTTGTCCTTCGTAATAAGGGGCGTAGTGGCATGCTTCAGGCTGCCCGGTTCGTAGCCGATAATGCAGTCCACCTTGCCTTGTTCCAGCAGGGCTTTAGCTTCCTGTCTTAGCTTTTTCTGCATCTGGCTGTTTTTTGCCGCCGAATAGCTCATTAGGGCCTATTTCCTTTAAGTCCTTAACCAAATCGGACACTACTTCCACAAACTTGCCGCTTTCCGAGGCTGATACCCAGGTAGCCCGGAGACGCCGCGGATCAACGCCCATGCCCTCCAGGAACTTCCTGGTTATGGCCAATCGCCGTCGGGCGCGGTAGTTACCCGTCTGGTAGTGGCAGTCCCCGGGGTGGCAGCCGGAGACGAGGACGCCGTCAAAACCCAGGCGCAGCGCCTTGACGATCAACAGGGGGTCAATCCGGCCGGAGCAGGGGACCTTGATTATCCTGATATTAGCCGGGTATTTCTTGCGACCGGTGCCGGCTAAATCGGCGCCGGCATAGCTGCACCATTTACATAGTAGGCCGAGTAACCTGGGTTCCCACTCTGAATCCTGCGTCATGCTTTTCCCTGGATAAAAAATGGCAGCTGAATATCAGCCGTCCTAGTTAAAATATATCATAAGTACTAGTCCTGAGGCAAGCTGCGGGACGGCTGATATTGCCCCGAAAGCCGTCAAAGGCTATACTTTTCCGGTTGGCAGGCGCAGGGAAAGAAGCGGCATTGAAGACAAGCGATTTTGATTACAACCTTCCCCAGGGGCTTATAGCCCAAGAGCCTCTGGAAGACAGGGATACCTCACGGCTGCTGGTCTTAAAGCGGAAAAGCGGCACCTTGGAGCACCGCCGTTTCTATGAGCTGAGCGACTATCTGCGGGCCGGTGATGTACTGGTTATGAATGACAGCCGTGTGATACCGGCCCGGCTTTACGGCCACAAGGAGGGTGGCGGTGGTGGACGCCTGGAGATACTGCTGCTCAGGCGGCATGATTCCGGGGGCTGGGAGGCCCTGCTCAGGCCGGCAAAGCGGGTTAAACCGGGCACCAGGATAGCGATAGGTGGGACCGGGGAGGGAGAAAACAGCGGGATTACCGCCGAGGTTCTACAGATGGGGGAGGGTGGTATCAACGTTCTTCGCTTTGACGATGAAAGCTTGCTGGCCGGCGTTGGTCGGGTAGCCCTGCCGCCCTATATCAAAACTCCCCTGACCGAGCCGCAGCGCTACCAGACGGTCTATGCCTCAAGCAACGGCAGCGTGGCGGCGCCTACCGCCGGCCTGCACTTCACCCCACAAATGTTGGACAGATTAGAGGAAGCCGGCGTCCGCTGCCGCTATGTTTCACTGCACATCGGCCTGGATACCTTTCGTCCCGTCAGGGAGGAAGACCCCCGCAAGCACCATATTCACAGGGAGTTCGGCCTGGTAAAGCCTGAGGTGGCCGCCGAGCTATCACAGGCCAGGCGGGAGGGGCGGCGGATTGTTTGCGTGGGCACGACGACGGTGCGGCTGCTGGAGCAGGCAGCCAGATTGAGCCGGCGGCAACCGGTGGACCCATTTACCGGCTGGGTGGATCTTTTCATCCTGCCCGGCCATCGTTTCAGGGCAGTTGACGGCCTTATCACCAATTTCCACCTGTCACGCTCGACGCTGCTGATGCTGGTATCCGCCTTTGCAGGACAGCAGTCGATAAAGGAAGCCTATGAAGAGGCGGTCAGGGAGGGCTATCGTTTCTACAGCTTCGGCGACGCCATGCTGATTATCTGAAGTTACGGATAAGATACAAATAGTTTAGTTAAAGTACGGTTAGTTCACTTTGACGGCAACAGGGTTAATGGTATGCTGTTACAGGCTGGATTTAACGGTATCAGGAGGAAGGATGAGCGTCTTCAAGGCTATCTTGGGCATCTGTGAAACAAAGGAGCTTGACTCCACTTCGTGGCGAATGGATGGAGGCAGGGTGGCAGTTAAACTAGAGGATGCTCCCGAACTTAACCGAAAAGGCGGCGCTATATATCTCAAGGGAGGGGAGTTGGCCAAGCCACTGCTGTTGGTCAGGGCGGAGGACGGTAGCATGCTTGCCTTCGCCAACCGCTGCTCACACCTGCTGGGCAGGAAGGTAGACCCCGTGCCTGGTGAATCCAGGTTGCGTTGCTGTAGCCTGGGACACAGCGAGTATGGCTATGACGGACAGGTAATCAAGGGCCCCGCCAAGGAGCCGCTTAAAAAGTACACCGTGGAAATAGATAACGGGGACATAGTGGTCACCCTGTAAAGTGGTGATGGGGCAGGGGGGTTGCTCTTCATCTTTGAAACGTGATTAGACTCAGTGTTTGCCCGACTTGCCCTTGTCTGTATTTTGGCTGCCCTTCCAGGCTATATATCCGCCAATGACGGCCAAGACGACAAAGAGAAAAACGGGTACGGAGAATTCACCGAAGGCCAGTGCACTGGCGATGGCTCCGAAAGCCCCCATGTTTAGCAGCAGAACGCCAAGCGTTACCGTTCCCATATTGAGCACCTCAAACGTTATTGCTTGATAATACAGACGTCTCCATTCTAGCGAAAAGAAGGCAAAAGCACAAAAAGAGGGTAGAAGTGCGGCCTCTTCACAGCAGATAGACGGCAAGTGGGTGTCTGGGGGTGATAGCAGGGGAGGCTTGAGGGATTAAGGTTACCTGGAGCCGGCTATCTTAAGCTGCTTCTCCACCCTGGCCAGCAGTTCATCAGGGCTTACCGGTTTTTCTATGTAGTCCTCGGTTTCGAGGCTGAGACCGCGGTCAAGCGGGATGGAAGTCTCCCGCCCCTTCGTTGAGAAGGCGGTCAGCATAATGATGGGCAGCTTGGAAAGCCGGGGGTCCTTCTTAAGTTGCTCGGCGACACTGAAACCGTCCTTCAGGGGCATGATGACATCCAGGATTATCAGGTCCGGATTATTCTGCCTGGCCAGGCGCAGGCCGTCGCTGCCGTTGTAGGCCGTGACCACATCGTAAGACCTGCTCTCCAGTATAATCCTGGTGGCGTCGACGAAGTCTATATCGTCGTCAATGAGCAGAATCTTGGCTTTTTGGAGCATTTCTATTTCCTGAATGACCGCAGGCTAGGATTTGGTTTTCTGCTTCTTTGTAATCAGTTTCTCGACCCTTTTGAGCAGTGCCTCGGGGGAGACGGGCTTTTCAATATAGTCGTCCACATCCATCTCCAGACTGGTTTCCAGCTCATAGCGGCGGCGGCAGGCGTCCTCCCTGACGGAGGAAAGCACCAGGATCGGCATATTGCTGAACTTGGACCACCTTGGGTCCTGCAGCTCTTTGCTGACGGCGAAACCGTCCATCTTGGGCATCAGCAGGTCAAGAATCATAAGGTCTGGCCTCTCCGCCTTGAGGCAGGTCAGGCCGTCAATGCCGTCACGGGCGGTAACCACCTGGTAACCCCGGGACTCCAGAATCATTGACAGGGCGTCCAGGATATCGGGGTCGTCGTCAACAAGAAGTATCTTTCCGGGCATAAACTCTTCTCCAACTGGCGATTATACTACAGGCCGGGGCAATAATCCAGCCTTAGCCACAATGTGGGGGACGGCCTCTTCCCAGCCGACGGCCATTATGTGAATGCCGCTCAACCCTTCAATCTCCTCAAGGGCCTCTATCAGCTCCAGGGTTATCTTTTGCCCCTCCTCCTTGACGTCGTCGGCGTTCTCCAGGCGCTCGATAATCTCATCGGGGACATGGATGCCGGGGACGTAGTCTCTCATATAGCGGGCCATGCCTATTGATTTCGGCGGGATGAGACCGGCCAGTATATAGACTTCTTTGTGCAGCCCCAACTGGCGCACCCCCTTCATCCAGGTGGCGAAGCGTTCAACATCATAGACGGCCTGGGTCTGGATAAAGTCGGCGCCGGCGCGCACCTTCTTGGCCAGCCGGGCTACGCGGAAGTCAACCGGGTCTGCGAACGGATTGGCCGCCGCACCGATGAATAGAGGCATCTCCCCGCTAATCTCGTCGCCGCTTATGAACCTGCCTTCATCGCGCAGGTTTTTAAACGTCTGGATGAGCTGGATGGACTCAATATCAAAAACGCCCTTGGCCTGGGGATGGTTGCCGAATCTCTGGTGGTCGCCGGAGAGGCAGAGGAAATTGCCGATACCCAGGGCCACCGCCCCCAGAATGTCACTCTGGATGGCAATCCGGTTGCGGTCCCGAACGACTATCTGCATCACCGGATCTAACCCGGCCTCCTTGAGCATCACGCAGCCGGCCAGGCTGGACATACGGACGATGGCCGTCTGATTATCGGTGACGTTATAGGCGTCGCAGCTGCCCTTGAGCAGATCGGCCTTTCTCTTCACCACTGCCGCCACCGCCCCCTTGGGCGGCCCTATCTCCGCGGTGACGGCAAAGGCGCCGCTCCTTAAGACCTTCTCCAGATTAGTGCCCGCTTTCATAGCCCGCATCTTTAACCGCCTTTTTAGGTATGGTAAAGGTAAACCGGCTCCCTTTGCCGATGCCGGGGCAGGGGCTCTCGGCCCATATCTGGCCGCCGTGCGCCTCCACAACCCTCTTGGCTATGGAGAGCCCCAGGCCGGTTCCCTTGGCCTCCACGTTGGTGCTGGCCCGGAAGAAATCGTTAAACACCTGGTGTAATTCTTCAGCGGGGATGCCGATGCCGTCATCCGAGACCTCAAACCTGAAGTCTTCCCTGCCGCAGATTATCTTTAATTTCACCGTGCCGCCGGGGCGGCTGTAGCTGATGGCGTTGCAAAGAAGGTGGGTTAGCACCTGCTGCAAACGTGTGCCGGAGGCCTGCAGGTTGGGCAGCCGCCGGGGGGTATCAAGTGTAAGCGTAACCCCCTTTTTCTCGCCCAGGGGGGTGGCAACCTCCAGTGAGCCGTCCACCAGCCTCTTCAAGGGGACGGTTTCCATCTCAGCCAGGATGTGGCCGGACTCTATCTTGGGGATGTCCAGCAGGTCGCTGACCAGATCCAGGAGTTCGTTGACACGGGTGCTGCACCTTGTGAGGATGTCCATCTGCTTTTCACTTAACGGGCCGGTTAAACCGGTGGTCATAACGCTGAAGTATGTCTGCACAGCCGCCAGGGGGGCCTTGAGGTCGTGGGTGGCCATAGAAAGGAAGCGAAAAAGGGTCTGCCGCTCGTTTTCCAGCTGGGAAAGGTCTATGTTGCACTGTTGCAGGTCGCTGGTGGTGGCCTCGTGAACCTCGGCCTTCTTAAGGGCCAGGGCGCCCAGGCTGGCCAGGCCTTCCAGGAAGCTGACCTCTTCCTCCGTGAAGCGGCGCGGCGCGGCAGTATAGATGCGTAGCACACCGATTACCTCGTCTTCAAAGGTGACCGGCACCGAAAGGATGGAGGCAATGCCCTCCCTCTTGGCCTGCTGCCGGTACTGCACGTTCCTGTCCCTGTCCGCATGCAGCGCTAGCACCGGCTGGCCCTTGAGGGCTTTGGCCAGGCTTTTACCTGCCGCCAGCGGGCCCTTCTTCACATAACGGTCACTAAGCCCGTAGTCGGCGCTGTGCACCAGCTCATTCTTGCCCGGCGTCAGCAGAAGCAGGGCGCAGCCCTTGGCCTTAAGGGACTGGGCGGCGCTCTCTACGATGGTCGCAAGCACCTCGGCGGTCGATAGCGAAGAGCTGACTCTCTTGACGGCTGCGAATATTACCTCAGGGTGTTGCATGTACCTTCCTGCTAGGGCGCTTTCTTTACTTTCAGGTCCTGCCGGACAATGCGGCGGGGGCCGCCGGAGTGGCTGGTGCTCCAGTCCCTCACCGGCGGCAGCTCGTCCAGGCGGCTCAAGAGTCCCTGTGAAGCCAGTCTGTCGTGTATTAGCTGCCAGGCGCAGGGTATATCCGCCGATATTTCGCACTGGCCGTCTACCGAGCCGCCGCAGGGGCCGTTCAAGAGACCCTTGGCGCAGCGGGTTATGGGGCAGATGCCGGCAGTGGTGTCTATTATGCAGTCCCCGCAGGCGAGGCACCTTTCGATCCACACGCCGGGCTCCTGGGGAAGCCCCATGAAGCAGGTATCCAGACCCGGCAGGATGGAAATCTCCGGGAAGCGCTCGGCAAGGGCCTGGGCGCCGACGCCGCAGGACAGTGACACGATGGCATCGGTTTCCTTGAGCAGGGGGGCGATTTCGTCCAGGTACTCCCACTCGCACTGCCGCCTGACGGTGTGCTCGCTGAAGACCTGCCGCCGCTTCTCATTTTGCCCCAGCAGGCGCAGGCTTGAGGCCATCTCAGCGGCCTCCTTCTGGCCGCCGGCAAAGCAGATGGTGGTGCATGTGCCGCAGCCCAGTACCAGCACCCGTTTGTAGGGGGTGGCCATCCGGGCCACCTCGGAGAGCGCCTTTTGCTTTCCCGTAATCACGCTAGTTCTCTCCTCTGGCTTTGACGGGGTTGGCGCCAAGCCTGTCACCAAAATCGTAGAGCATTTTATAAAACTCTCTGCTATCGGCAGGTGTCAATTGATAGAGTTGCAGGCGCCATTCCTCCAGGCCGACCTGGCCCAGTAATCTACGGGCCCGGTTTATTTTTAACCCGGCCCAGTAGACGGCATCCCGGTAGCGGCAGCCGTCATCGGTGCAGGCGGCGACGAAAACCCCCTTCGCCCCCAGCTCAAAGGCTTGAAGCAGGTGGTTTACGCTGATATAGGATACGCACGGTATCTTCACTATCTTTACCTGCCGGTCGTCTATTTCCTTGAGTGAAGCGAGGGTGGCGTGGTGACAGAGCAGGCCTAGGATAGGCCCTTCTTCGTCTGAAGGCTGGCTGAAGGCCTGCTGAATGTCTGCCCCAAGCGAGTCCGGGCCGGGCTGTTTGAACTCTATTACGCTGGCCGGACACTCGCTGGCGCACAGGCCGCAGGCAATACAGCTGGCCTCGGCAATAACGACCTCGCCTTGGTTGTTAAGGCGCGGTGCCCCGTAGGGGCAGAGGCGCAGGCAGGTGAGACAGGTGGCGCACCTGCTGGTGGAGACTATCGTGGCGGCGGCGGCGCAGTTCAGGCAGCGGCCGGCTTCCCGTATAGCCGTAAACTCATCATAGCCCTGCTCTATAAGTTCAAAGTTAGCTGTCCTTTGTGCCGGCGGCTGGCAGGGCATCTCTGACCTGTCGATTCTGATTAACCTGGCGGCGGCATCGGCGGGCAGCTCCGTAACGACGGCAGGCTCGGCCGTTCGTGGCCTGACCTCCCCCCTCAGGTAGCGGTCAATGGAGATGGCCGCTTCCTTACCGGCGGCAATGGCCTCTATGACCGTGGACGGGCCGGAGACGGTATCGCCACCGGCGAAGACACCGGCCAGGCTCGTCTGCCGGCTCAGCGGGTCTA
>DAOUZU010000010.1 GCA_030665535.1 Dehalococcoidia bacterium | reverse complement strand
TAGACCCGCTGAGCCGGCAGACGAGCCTGGCCGGTGTCTTCGCCGGTGGCGATACCGTCTCCGGCCCGTCCACGGTCATAGAGGCCATTGCCGCCGGTAAGGAAGCGGCCATCTCCATTGACCGCTACCTGAGGGGGGAGGACCTGACAGAAGGCCGCCCCGCCGAAAAGAAGAAGGTGGAGGAGATAAACAAAGAGGGCGCGATCAAAAAGGCCAGGGCTGCCATGCCGCTGGACGCCGTCGACCAGCGGCAGGCCTTCAGTGAAGTGGAGCTAGGTTTTGATGATGAAACAGCTATCGCAGAAGCCAGCCGCTGCCTGAACTGCGCCATCTGCTCTGAGTGCCGCCAATGCGTTACATCCTGCGACCCCGAGGCGATTGACTTTGAGCAGCAGGACGAGATTGTTGAGATAGAGGTTGGCAATATAATCGTGGCCACCGGCTTTGACCAGTTCAACCCGGGTGATATAGCCCACTATGGCTACGGCCGCCTGGACAATGTCATCACCGGCCTTCAGTTCGAAAGGATGGCCAACGCCTCCGGCCCCACCAGCGGTCAGATACTGCTCAAGGACGGCAAGCCGCCCCAGAGCGTGGCCCTCGTCCACTGTGTCGGCAGCCGTGATAAGAACTACAACGCCTATTGCTCCCAGGTATGCTGTATGCACTCGCTGAAACACGCCCACCTTATTAAAGAGCGTACCGGCGCCGAAGTGTATGAGATGTATATAGACATCCGCTGCACCGGCAAGGGCTACGAGGAGTTCTACGAACGCCTGTCCAACGAGGGCATCAATTTCATCCGCGGCAAGGTCTCTCAGGTCACCGACAGGGCAATCAAAGACGAGGAGAAAGGCAAGCTTGTTGTCGTTTGTGAGGACACCACCCTGGGCAGCACACTGAGGGTGCCGGTGGATATGGTCGTCCTGAGCACTGCCGTAGTCCCCCGCGCCGATGCCGAAGCGGTGGGGCGTCTATTCGGCGTCGGCCGCAGTGCCGACGGCTTCTTCCTGGAGAAGCACCCCAAGCTGGACCCGGTGGCCACAATGAACAACGGCATCTATGTCGTCGGCTGTGCCCAGGGGCCCAAGGACATACCGCAGAGTGTAACCCAGGCCTCGGCGGCGGCGGCCCGCGCATTGGCTATGATCGGCAAGGGCCGGGTGGAACTTGAGCCCTGTATCTCCCAGGTGATTGATGAAAACTGCGACGGCTGCGCCTACTGCGTAGACCCCTGCCCCTTTGAGGCCATAACCCTGATAGAGTATATGAAGGACGGCATGGTGAAAAAGACAGTGGAGTCAGACCCGGTCAAGTGCCACGGCTGCGGTGTCTGCATGGCTACCTGTCCCAAGAAGGGCATAAGGGTGCTTAACTTCAGCCTGGACCAGTTACAGGCCATGGTGGACGCTATGGTCGGCGTCGCCTAGAATACCCTGGAACCAGGAGCCACCACTCCGTGGGCAACGACCCCCGGCCCGATAAACACGTTGTTTCCGATAAGGCTGCCGGTGTTTATACTGGCGTTAATCCCCGTCTCCACACCGTCTCCCAGGATGGCCCCCAGCTTGCGCCGGCCGGTATCTATGCCGGCTACACTGATAACCTTCCTGTCCAACCGCACATTGGCTATCTTGCTGCCGGCACCCATGTTGCAGCCCTGCCCGATGACGCTATCGCCCACATAGTTGTGGTGGGGTATTTTTGTGCCTTCCATTACGATGGAGTTCTTTACCTCCACGAAGGCGCCGATACGGCAGCCGTCACCGATGGCGGTGGCCGGCCTGATGTAGCTGTTGGGGCCTATGTCACAGCCCCGGCCGATAACCACCGGCCCGATTATGTAGCAGCCGGATCTTATGCGGCTGTTTTCGCCCAGGGATACCGCCCCCTTGATGACGACATTGTCTTCCACCTCTCCCCGTACCCCGGCTTCCAGGTCGTCCAGAACGCACTCGTTGGCCCAGAGCAGTTCCCAGGGGTAACTGAGCTCAAGCCACTGGTTCAGCCTCTGATGCCCGATTTTATGGCCTCCGTCTATCATAAGCTGTATGGAGTCCGTTATCTCGTACTCCCCCCGCAGCGACTTTTTAGTGGCGTTAATGGCCTTAAACACAGCCGGGGTAAAAAGATATAGGCCGCTGTTGGCCATCCGCGAGGGCGGGTCGGCCTTCTTCTCATAGATACGGATAACGGCATCGCCTTTCGTGGCCACCACTCCCAGACCGGTCGTCTGACTGACCTCTGTAAGGCACATCGTATCCGTTGCGCACCCGGCCAGGCGGCCTATGTCCTCCCAGCCGGCGATTATGTCACCATTCATCACCAGGAAATTGCCCTGGAGCCTGTCACGGACAGTGTTTATGGCGTCAGCCGTGCCCAGTTGTTTGCGCTGGGTAACATAGTCAATGGCCACCCCCCATTTTTGTCCATCCCCGAAGTGGCGGCGCACCAGCTCCTCCTGGTAGCCGACGATGAAGATAAACTCCTCTACTCCGGCGCGGGCGGCCTGGATGAGCAGGTGCTCCAGGATGGGCTTGTTGGCGATAGGCAGCATCGCCTTGGGTCGGGTATAGGTAAGCGGATGCATGCGCTTGCCCTCACCGGCAGCCAGAATGACGGCTTTCATTATCCTTCCTCACCTTCGGCCAGGGACTGCCTGACGGCGTCAAGGCCGGCCTCGTAGATTTCCCTGGCCCTGGCCTCCGTTTTAGCCTCGGCGGTCAGCCTTATCTTAGGCTCGGTGCCGGAAGACCTGACCAGCAGCCAGCCGTCCTCAAAGATAAACTTATGGCCATCCGTTTTATCAATGGATATCGCTTTCAAGGATTCAAGCCTTTGCTCCAGGTGAGACAACCTGTCCCTGTCTCCCACTGTGCTGCCCCTGATGATGTGGTAAGACGGTATTTCCTCAATCATCCGGGAGAGCCTATGCCGGCGGGTGATATCCACCAGTTGGGCGGCGGCAAATATACCGTCCGGGCAGAGAGAAACCTGGGGAAAGACCCAGCTGCCGGAAGGCTCACCGCCGAACAGACCGCCCTCCTTGAGCCGCCAGGAGATATGGTTATCACCCACCGCCGTCCTGATAACCTCAAGGCCGCTCTCCTCGACGGCCATAGAGGCATCTACCGTGGTTACCACCTCTTTAGCACCCATTTCACGGGCAAACAGGACTAAAAGCCTGTCCCCGCTTATGAAGTTGCCCCTATCGTCAACGGCCATCATCCGGTCGGCGTCGCCGTCATGGGCGATACCTAACCCGGCGCCGAACTCGGTTACTGCCTTCATCAAGTCACCCAGGTTAGCCGCTACCGGCTCAATAGCGCGGGGGAAAAAACCGCTGGGATTGCAGTTTATGGCCTTCACCTGGCAGCCCATCCGTTCCAGGAGTCCCGGCGTGATAACCGAAGCCGCCCCGCAACCACAGTCCAGAACCACCTTGATGGGCGTGCCGCTCTCAAACCGGCTAAGTATATGGTCTGTATGACTCTCTATAGCTCCATGGTGGGGGCTGACACTACCGAAGCTGGCCCAACCGGCAGCCGCCGGCGAGCCAACGGCCATCGCCTCCTCAAGCTGCTGCTGCTGCTCCGAGCTGAAGGCGCAGCCATCGGGATTGAGCAGCTTTATGCCGTTGTATTCGGGAGGATTGTGTGAGGCCGTAATCATCACCCCGGCATCAAATCCCCTGGCCGCCAGGGCCAGCGTCGGCGTGGGCATAAGGCCGGCATCGGCACAATTTGAGCCGGCAGCATCAATACCGGCCTGAACCGCTCTCTTCATGGTGTCTGAAGATGTCCTGGTATCAGTAGCTATTACCATGCGGGGATATATACCCCCCAGCGCCAGCCCCACCTCAAGGGCCAGCTTGAGCAGGTGCTGGTCTGCCAGACCCCTGATTCCGGAGGTGCCGAATAATCTTTTCTTCACAAATAGCTCCCACCTGTCTTTTCGGTTGTGAACCGCCTGATTCTAACTTTTTCTCCAAATTATTTCAACAATACGCCGCTACTATGAGGATTAGATTTTCACGAAAGCTGTTCCTTGACACCCTCAAGCAGAAGCTTTAACATAGGACAAAATGACGACTTGAAGGAGAGCAGAGACCATGCCAATAGAAGTCAGCGACAAGAACTTTGAAGACGAGGTTATTAAGTCCAGCCTGCCTGTGCTGGTGGACTTCTGGGCCCCATGGTGCGGTCCTTGCCGCATGGTTGCTCCGGTGATTGAAAAGCTCTCTGAAAAATACAAGGGCAAGTTCAAGTTCGTCAAGCTCAATGTTGACGAGAACCCCAAAACGGGGGGCGCGTACAAGGTTATGTCTATCCCCACCCTGCTGTTTTTCAAGAGCGGCAAGGTAGAGGAAACGGTTATCGGCGCCGTCCCTGAATCAGCGCTTATACCCAAGATGGACGGGCTCCTGTAGTTAGTCCTGAGGCGGCTTCAACCTGAGCGGCAGGCCGGCTACCATCAGATAGACCTGGTCAACGGCACCGGCCAGCATCTGGTTGGTTTTACCCAGTAGGTCACTGTACAGCCGCCCCATCGCGTTAGCCGGTATCAGCCCGCAGCCCACCTCGTTGCTGACGATTATGAAGCTGGCGCCGCTGCCGGCCATAGTCTCAATGAGCCGTGTTATTTCCACCATCACTTGCTTCTCCACGGATTCCGTGCTGCCGGTCTGCTCGCCGGCCTCATTGAAGTGCGCGCAGAGGATATTGTTCACCAGCAGGGTGATGCAGTCTATTAGCACCACCGAGGCGCCGCCTATATTTGCGGCTATCCCCCTGCCGACATTGGTGGTAACCTCCAGGGTTTTCCAACCGGCCGGCCGCAGGCTCTTGTGTTTCTGTATGCGCCGCTGCATCTCTTCATCACCGGCCTCGGCGGTGGCCACATAGAGGACATCGCCGCCCATATTCTTAGCCAGCTGCTCGGCGTAAGTGCTCTTGCCGCTGCGGCCTCCACCCAGTAACAGGATATTTATCTTTCTTCCTCCCGTAGCACTGACTTAAAACAGAAAAGTGTTATGTCAACCACGCTGCGGATTGCCCTGCCCCAGATGGCAGACATCGCTCAACTGGCTGAGTATCGCCCCCTGGGAATATCTATTAACAACGCTTATGGAAGCCAGACCGAAAGTGAATTGATTGCAGTGTTTTATACCCAGACCGAGCAGACGACAGAGCAGCAGTCGCAACGGTCCGCCGTGGCCGACTACGAGTATCGTCTCATCATCGTTGTGGCTTTTTAACCTCTCCAGAAACCTGACCACCCTCTGGCCAAAAAGGCTGGCGCTCTCCCCGCCGGGAAACTCAAGCTGGGCGCTCCAGTCGGTCCAACTAGCGGCGACGGTGGGGTACTGGCGGCAGATTTCCTCATAGGTCATCCCCTCAAGGTTGCCGAAGTCCACCTCGTCAAGCTCAGAGCAACGGGTGATTTCCAGGCCCAGACCGGCAGCGATCGTCTCGGCTGTGGTTATGGCCCTCTTTAGAGTGCTCGTGTAAATAGCGCTAATCTTCTCGCCGGCCAAGCGGCGGCGTAGTCCCTCGGCCTGCTCCCGCCCCACGGTATTAAGATCGTTATCGGTGCGCCCGTAGTAGCGGTCAGACCCATTGGTCTGGCCATGCCTCACCAGCATTAGCTTCAATTTAGTCTCCTGTCTATGCTAAAACCACCCGTTAAAGGATATCAGTACGACCAGGATGAGCACAAGCACCTCGGCCATCTCGTTAATGCTTCCGTAGGTATCCCCGGTAAGGCCGCCCAATTTGCCTTTTAGAAAAGCGGCCATCGCCACTATCATCAGCCAGACGGAAGCCAGTATCACCAGGCCGGCAACCTGGGCCAGGGCAATAACCACCGCCAGGGTAACGATTGTGGCAGCCATAAAGCCCCACCAGCCAACACCCTCTTTCAGTTCCTTACCCATCCCCTGCGGGTTGCCGTAGGGAAAGAAGAAGACGGCGTAGACCATCGCCCAGCGGCCGACCACCGGCACCAGCACCAGCACTGCCATCAGTGAAGCCTCAGGCACGTCGTTAAGCGCGATATACTTAACCAGCAGCAGGACGATTACGGCCACCACGCCGATGGCACCCACCCCACCCTGGTGCATTATCTTTTTGCTGCGCTCGGCGTTACTGTGGCCGGCAGCCAGTCCGTCAACGGTGTCTATGAAGCCGTCAAGGTGCAGCCCGCCGCTTAAGCCCACCAGAGCGGCCAGCAACAGACCGCTAACCAGCGCATGGGGCAGGAAAAGGGCCAGCAGCCAGCTGAGGCCGGCCAGAATAAGCCCAACGATAAGGCCGACAACAGGGTAATATGGTAGGGAACGGGCGAACTGCTCCCGGCTCAGCTTGTGCTGCCAGTGCTCCTGCAACCAAGGCACAGGGATACTTGTCAGAAAACGTATTGCCGCCAGAAAGGACAAGGTTACTCCTCTTCTTTGTCCGATACTCCTGCCTCGCCGAAGGTGGCCATCTCGGCGAGTATCCTGGCCGCCGTTTCAACTATGAAAATACCCAAGGCGCTGCCGGTACCCTCGCCCAGACGCATATCAAGGTCTATCAGCGGATTCATACCCATATACTCCAGGCCCAGCCTATGCCCTGCCTCAGCCGAGCGGTGGCCGGCAAAGAGATAGTTCTTCAACTCCGGCGCCAGAGCGATGGCGATAAGGGCCGCCGCCCCTGAAATGAAACCGTCTATTACCACCGGTATATGCCTGGCGGCCGCTCCCAGCATCACCCCGACCAGACCGGCTATCTCAAAGCCGCCCAGTTTGGTCAGGACATCCAGGGGGTTCTTGGGGTCGGGACAGTTGGTCTTTATGGCCCGCTGGATAACGGACACCTTATGGGCCAGCTGCTCATCGGTGAGACCGGTGCCGCGGCCGGTGACATCATGCACCGCCTGGCGCGTCATCACGGCGTATATGGCGGCGCTGGAAGTGGTGTTGCCGATACCCATATCGCCGGTGCCGACAATATCCAGGCCCTTGGCCGCTTCATCGGTTACCACCTCAATGCCGGCCTCGATGGCCTCTACGGCCTGCTCCTGTGTCATTGCCGGGCCCTGGGTCATATTCTTCGTCCCCGCGGCAATTTTCCGTGATACCAGTTGAGGTTTGTCGCCCAGGTCAGCCGCCACGCCCATATCGACGACTATCACTCTGGCCCCCACCTGCCCGGCAACCGCGTTTATGGCAGCGCCACCGGCCAGGAAATTAAATACCATCTGGGCGGTAACCTCCTGAGGAAAGTTGCCTACCTTCTCGGCCACCACGCCGTGGTCACCAGCCATGGTAATGATAGCTTTCTGCTCTATGCGTGGCAGTGCTTTCTCCTGAATGCCGGCTAGCCGAATGGAGACCTCCTCCAGCCGGCCCAGGCTGCCTTGTGGCTTGGTCAGCATATCCTGGCGCGCCTGCGCCTTAGCCATCGCCTCCTTGTCCAGAGGCTGTATCATCTTAATAGTGTTCTGTAAAAGATCTGACATTGTTATCTCCTTTTATGATTAGTTATTATATCGCACCGTGTTGCCGTCCGTTTCCTCAACTACTATTCAACACAGTCCCTTTCCTGCGCCGGTGGAAACAAAAAGGACTCGGGCGCATCCATACTAGATGGGCCGAGTCCTTTACCATCAGATCCCGACAAGTTCTTATGCTCAGTACGTCTTCTGGCTCCCGGATCCAACCTCTATCTGCGGCCTTCCCACCTGGGTAGTCCCCGGTAGTGACCACGCCCCCGGGCGTTGTGGCAGATTTCAGTCCCCGGTTACAGCGGCGGGACCGCCACGGTTCTTAACCGTGTTCCGTAAACTGAGTCCCTTGCACCTATAATTTATATAAATACGGCTTTCCTGTCAAGGCTTAAAGCCTTCGGTTAGCTACTGACATCAAGTTCTCCCCTGCCCATAAGCTCTTTTATTACCGCTATCAGACGGCGGCACTCGTCCATAGTGCGGGCGGCGATGCGTACGTACTGCGGCAGGCCGAAGGAGGCGCAGTCGCGCAGCATCAGGCCGCGCTTGAGCAGCGCCGCCCGGAAACGGCGGCCGTCACCCACCTTAACCAGGAAGAAGTTCGTTTTTGACGGCAACACGTTGTAATCCATAGTGCTCAGTTCTGCCATCAGGTACTGTCTGGCCCGCCTGATCTTCGTTTCACATCGCTTCAGGTAGCCGCTGTCGCCCAAGGCGGCCACCCCCGCTTTCTGGGCGGCATCGCTGACATTCCAGGGGGGGCGTACCCGGCAAAGGTTGTCAATTATTTCTATAGACGAGATAGCGTAGCCCAGCCTGAGACCGGCCAGGGCGTAGTCCTTGGTCATGGAGCGCAGGCAGATAAGATTGTCACGCCTCACAATGCCCGTAGAAGGCCACTCGCCCTCCGTAAAGGCTATGTAGGCCTCATCAAGGATAAGCAGACCCTCACCGAGGGCTTCCAGCATCATCTCTATCTGCTGCTGCGAAAGGTAGCTGCCGGTGGGGTTATTGGGATTACACAGAAAGACGACCCGGGGGCGGCCTCGCTTAATGGCGGCTACGGTCTTATCAGTATCAAAGGCGTAGCTATCCGATTCAGCCGCCCATAGCTCTGATATGTCGGCGCCGGCTATACGGCAGGCGACCTCGTACTCACCGAAAGTGGGCTTAAGGATGAGCGCCTTGTTCCCCCTGCCCAGGTAGGCCGTGGTGATGAGACGGATTACCTCCATTGAGCCACTGCCCACGACTATGTTTTCCGGCTGTACTGATAGCTCATCAGCCAGGCACCGCCTCAACTCCGTGGACTCTGAGTCCGGGTAGCGGTCTATCACTACCGAACCTAGTGCCATTTTTACCGCCGGCGGGTAGGAGAAGGGGTTTGAGCTGACGCTGAAGTCAACTATATCTCCGGGCTTAAGGCCCAGCGCCTCAAGCTCTGCCTGCACCGGTCCGCCGTGGGCACAGGACTGCAGCCCCTCCACCTCCGGCCTAGGTCTAATAGGCAAGGTAAATCACCCCGGCACTCATTAATACAAACCCGATAGCCGCCATCCCTGACAGCCTGACTGAAGCATCAATCGTGTCCAGTGTCATCGGCTTGTTCTTAGCTCCCAGTTTGTAGTGGCCTACTTTTTCCATCTGCACGTCAAGGGCACCGGCGGCGGCGGCCATCGGCCAGCCAGCATTGGGGCTTTCCGTCCTGCCGTGGTCTTTTGTTGCCACCCGCCAGGCCTTGCCGGCGCTGCCCCGGGATATGGCGGCAGCCAGAACAATCAGCAGGGCCGTCAGCCGGGCCGGTATATAATTTAGCACATCGTCCAACCGGCTGGGAAACTTGCCCAGGTACTCGTACCTTCCGTGATAACCGATCATGCTATCAAAGGTGCTGACGGCACGGAAGGCCAACGCCCCGGGGACGCCGAAAAGAATGTAATAGAATAGGGGGGCAACGAAACTGTCACAGGTGCTCTCGGCCACCGATTCCACCACCGCCGAGGCTAGCAGGGGCTCCGGTAGTTTGCTGGTATCACGGCTGACCAGGGAGCGAAGCTCAAAGCGTGCCCCGTCTATCTTGTCATCCTGTAGCAGTTTCTTAATACGGTGAGCCGTCCGGCGCAGTCCGGTAAAACTGAAGGTCATCTTGAGTAGTACCGCCCCCACGGCGATATAGGCTACGTAGCTTATCCCCTCCAGATAGGCCAGCAGGAAATAAACGGCGGTGCCGAATAGAGTCGCCACAAGTACAGTGATAAATATACCGTAGATGAACTGAAACCAGGGACGGCCCCTGGCGCCGGGCTTCTCCAGCAGGGATATGAGCCGGCCCATCCATGCCACCGGGTGGAAAGCATTCGGCGGATCGCCCAGGATCAGGTCAACCAGCAGGGCCAACCCGAATATAGCTAATGCGTCCATTAATTTGCCGTATACCCGTCCGTACTATTAAAGACCTTTATCGGTGCCCTCCTGCCTCTTCCTGAGGGCGCTCTTGGTAGCCTTCGTTACCGCCCTGGCCATCAGTTCCCCCAGCTTGGAGTGTCCGCCGACATAGGTCGCCCGGTCGCCGTCACCGGATATGACCACGATCTGGTCGGTACCGGTGCCGCTGGCCTGTAGTTCAGGGCTGTAGGAGCTCTTTACGCCCAAGTCCTCAAGGGCGATAACCTTACCCTCGGTGATGGTGATGAAGGCACCGGCCATGGCCGCCTGGGTCAGGCTGGAGCTAGTTATAACTATAGTGTTGATGGTACCCACCGGCTCAAACTGGCCTTTCCTCTCAATATTGCCGGCCTTGTCCACCCCCAGTCTCAGTGCGTTTGACTTGACGCCGGCGGTGACGAATGCTAGCACCCAGCACCCCTGGTAGCTCTCCTCAACCCAGGCCATCTCATTCATCGTGACCCCGGTGGAAAGGACGTCTACCTTTATCCTTGCGGCGGCGTCACCGAAGATGCACCGCAGCACCTCTCTGAAATAACCTGTCCTGGAGGCGGGTTTCTCATGCAGCAGCGGCCACAGCCCCGGCGGCAGGTAGCAGTTGCAGACGGCCTCCACCTTTTTAAAACCCTGCCGCCCGCTCAAGCTCTTCCTGGCCTCCGGTAGGCGGAGGACGAGCACATTGGCCGGCTCTCCCAGGACATTATGACCTACAACTTCCGCTTCAACGCCGTGAAACCGACCTAGTTGCTGCCGGCTAATAGCCGAACTCTTCATATTCAAACCTCTACTTTTTAGTATAGTCCACCCGGGGCAGGACCGCCGGCAAACCGCTTAAAGGATGGGTATGGACGTAGCTGCCGGAGCCGTATACTTCTTCAATGTTCTCCGCGGTTATGACGGCTGCCGGTCTGCCCTCGGCATGTATCTGGCCATTGTGTATCAGCACCAGTCGGTCGCAGTAATGAGAGGCCAGGTTCAGGTCATGCAGGGCGACTACCGCCGTCAGCTTATTCTCCTGGCGGCACAGCCCTTTAATCAGGTTCAACACCTCTATCTGGCGGCCGATATCCAGGTTGGCCGTCGGCTCGTCCAGGAGGACAATCTCCGTTTCCTGGGCCAGGACACGGGCGATGATGACGCTTTGTATCTCGCCGCCGGAGAGCTCACCCACCCTCCTGTCGGCCAAGTGCTGGGTGGAGGTCCTCTCCATTGCCCACCAGGTAATCTCCAGGTCATGCTTGCTCTCGTACTGGAAGAGACCCAGGTGGGGACTCCGGCCCATCAGCACTATCTCAAAGGCGGTGTAGGCGCTGGGCAATAGCGGCGTCTGGGGGACGACACCCACCATCAGTGACAGCTCCCGCCGCGGTATGGTGCCGATATCCCGGCCGTTAACAAGCACCCGCCCCGAGTGCGGCGTGATGATGCGGGAGAGAGATTTGATGATGGTTGACTTACCCGAGCCGTTGGGGCCGACCAGACCAATCATCTCTCCCGGCTTAGCGGCCAGGGCCACCTCTTTGACTACGTCAATGTCGCCATAGCCGAGAGTGGCGTTCTGTATCTCTATTTTTATCATTCCCACCTCAGTTGAGTATCCTGGTGCGCCGCCGAAGAAGATAGAGGAAGAAGGGAACGCCAGTCAGGGCCGTTATGACGCCTATGGGCACCTCCGTCGGCGCATTGACGGTGCGGGCAAGAATATCGGCCAATATGAGGAAAATAGCCCCCACCAGTATCGATAGTGGCAGCAGGAAGCGATGGTCCGGCCCCCAGATAAGCCTTACTGCGTGGGGGATGATGATACCCACAAAACCGATTATGCCGACAAAGGAAACGGCCGCCGCCGTGATGAGAGTGGCCGCTGTAAGCAGTATTATTTTCATCCTTTCGGTGTTTATACCCAACTGCTGCGCCTGCTCCTCCCCCAACTGGATGAGATTCAGCGAGCGGGCGTAGATCATAATCACCCCCACGCCGAATAGCACCACCGGCAGGGCCACGGCCACCTCGCTCCACTTACTCAAGGAGAAGCTGCCGATGAGCCAGAAGATAATGCCATGCACGCTGTCACCGGCTATGGTCAGCAGATAGGAGACAATGGCCATCAGTAGGGCGGAGAGGGCGACACCGGCCAGAATCAGGGTGGTCACCGGTAGTAGACGCCCTACCCTGGCTATGTTGTAGACGATGAAGATGCTCAGGAGCGCCCCGATGAAGGCCAGAATCGGCACCACCCCGTAGCCCAGGCCGGTTACACCGATGGGCAGTAGGAAGCCGATAACAGCGCCCAGTGCCGCCCCCTGGGCGGCACCTATAAGGTAGGGCTCGGCCAGCGGGTTACGGAAGAGGGCCTGATAGGCCGCCCCGGCCACGGCCAAAGCGGCGCCGACTACTCCGGCCAGAATCACGCGGGGCAAGCGTATATCCACTACAATTATCTCAAATGACTCTGTCCAGGTGGGTTCTATGTTAATGAAGGGCAGCTTAGATATCAGTATGGCCAGCGTCGTACCGAGGGGGATATCCACACTGCCGACGCTGGCAGCGAAAGCGCCAACGGCCAAAAGCACGCCCGCCAGGATGGCTATGGCATAGACGCGCCCCCGCCGGCGCGGGAAAAGCATAGCCGAGGCCATCTGCCCACTGGTAGCCCTGTTATTTTGTCCCGATGCCATATATAGAAATACCTTTTGTCCCGTACATCAATTGTGCTTATCTTAAACCGGTCCGGGGCGCTTGGCGCCCCGGACCTCTCTCTATTTGCCTACACATCGTCAGGCAGACCGAATATCTCGGGGTGTATTAACTTGGCCATCGCCTCCAGGCCATCCACTATCCTGGGCCCGGCGCGGCCAACAAGGTCGGTGTTTACCTCGTAGACCTGGTTATCTAAGAGGGCATCCACACCGGCCAGCCTTTCCTCGCTGAGGGCAAACAGATAAGGCAGGCTGGCGCCTTCACCCATGCCGGAACCGGCGATAATCACCTGAGGATTGGCGGCTATTAGCGCCTCCAGGCTCATGGTGGGGTATTCCCCACCTAGGTCCTCGGCCACGCTGACACCGCCAGCCAGCCCTATAAGCTCATGTATGTTAGTATCTGGACCAACCGTCATCAACGGCTCATGCCATATTATGTAGAATACCCTCGGCTTCTGTTCCGCCGTCATATTGCTCGTTATGTCCGTTACGGTCGCTATCCTATTTTCCATCTCAATGACCAACTGATAGGCCTCGTCCAGGCTGCTCGTCAGCCTCCCTATTTCCAAAATGGCATCCTTAATCTCTGCAACACCCCTGGGGTCTACCACGAAGACTGTCAATCCCAGGGCCTCAAGCTGGGGTACCACCTCGGCGACATGGATATTGGTTGCCAGTATCAGGTCTGGCTGAATCTGTACAACCTGCTCTAGTTCAACGGTATTGAAGCCCCCTATTTTAGGCTTATCCAGTGCTGCGGCGGGGTAATCGCAGAAGGTAGTCACGCCCATAAGCCTGTCCTCCAGGCCCAAGGCGTAGATAATCTCCGTATTTGAGGGGGCCAGGGAGATGATCTTCTGCGGCTCGGATTCTAGTGTAACCTGCCGCCCGGCGTAGTCGGTTAGCGTCATGGGGTATTCCGCCGGCAGTGTAGTGTCGCCGCCGTTGTCGCCGTTGTCTGTTGCCGTGGTACAGCTGGTGAGGAAGCCGAGAACCAGCACTGATGCCAGAAAGGTCATTCCTATGAGGGTACCTACAGTCCACAACCGACCTTTGCCACCCCTGATAAGGGGGCTATTATTGATTTTCATATCTTTTTATCTCCAATTATTTGCGATACTTTTTGGCGGCCCTGTTCCCCGCCCCTGGGGATACGGGGGAATACCTCACGTCTCTCTGGCCATGGCAAACCTCCTCTTGCCGCGGAGAGCCAGATACTCCGGGGCTCGAGGTTCTGGCTTCTGGCAGAAACTGCCAGTCACAGCAGGCGGAACTGCTCCGGATTCACACCGGACTTCACTCATACCCCGGAAATCCCAAACTCCTATTCGGTTACACTGTTGCTATAACATCCAGTTATCAGCATCAATAAAAAATCCCTTGCCCAGCGCGGACAAGGGAAAGTTCGCATGTTTCCAAAAAAACATGGCGCCCTTCCTTTCTCCGCGGAGAGCCCAATCATCCTGAGGTTGAGAGTTCTGGCTTCTGGTATAAACTACCAGTCACAGTAGGCGGTACTGCTCCGGACTTACACCGGACTTCACTCATACCCGAATTCCTCGGGTACCTCAGGTTCACACTCTACTACTTTTTAAGGTACTTCAGGTTTATAACTTAAAGATAGCAGCTACGGCAGGCCGTGTCAATCCGCATTTATGCCTAATTTTGGCAAAATAATATGCCCGGGGCCGATCTTTAGTCTGTCTTCCTGTCCAGATAGCGACGCACCAGGTCCAACCCCACATCACCGGTGCTTAATGGCTGCAGCTCCCGGCTGCCGTCGCGGTATACGGTTATGCCCTTCAGGCCACTCTCGTAGGACCGCATAAAGACGCCGGCCATATCCAGGCGGGTGGCCTCATGGGGGAAATTAACTGTCTTGGATACAGCGTTATCGGTATATTTCTGGAAAGCGGCTTGTATCTCTATGTGCCATCGCGGTGATATCTTATGGGCGGTAACAAACAGATGCTTTGTCTTATCCGGGACGCAATCCACCGCATGCAGCTGGTTGCAGGTTACCAGCTCTTCCAGAAGTTGTTCGGAATGGAAGCCCTCTTTCTTGGCCGCCTCTTCAAAGTAGGGGTTTATCTCCAGAAGCTGCTCGCCTTCCAGGATATTACGCACAAAGACAACGGCGAAGGTAGGCTCTATACCGCTTGAGCACCCGGCGATAAGGCTCAGGGTGCCGGTGGGGGCGATAGTGGTGCTGGAAGCGTTACGCATCTTGCGTCCACCGGGCGCGTCGTAGATACTGCCAGGGAAGGCGGGGAATGCACCCCGCTCCTCGGCCAGCACGTTTGAGGTGTTATGGGCTGCCTCCTGTACACAGCGCATAATATCATCCGCCGCCTTAAGGGCCTCCTCAGAGTTATAGGAGACACCGATCTGAAGAAGCATATCGGCAAAACCCATTACACCCAGGCCGATCTTCCTGGTGGCCTTGGTCACTTCCTCTATCTCGGGCAGGGGGAACTTATTAATATCAATTACATTATCCAGAAAGCGGACGGCCGGACTGGCTGTCTTGGCCAGTTTCTCATAGTCTATTTCGCCTTTCCGTCCACGGTAACGCACCATCCGGGCCAGGTTGATTGACCCCAGGTTGCATGACTCATAGGGTAGCAGCGTCTGCTCACCACAGCCGCTGATATTCTCAATCATGCCCAGGAGGGGGGTG
>DAOUZU010000072.1 GCA_030665535.1 Dehalococcoidia bacterium | reverse complement strand
GAATCCGTGTGTAGTCAGGAAGACTTCCGCATCGCTCCGCGTGCCCCACCGCCGAAGATAAGGCTGACACCGAACATGAAACCGAAGTCGTACCAGTTACCGCTGTTAAACACCTCGTAGACATTGACGTTATCTGAAAACAGCGAAATAATAAAGGTAATAGGTGAAATAAAACCGTGCCATAAACCTGACCAGAAACCGGCACTTTTACCGTCGACGTCGGGGACATCTACCGTTGGGTTGAGGCCGGCGGCACAGCCGGCCAGCAATAGCAAGGCCAGAACCACCAGAGATACCAGCAAGATGCGTTTCTTTTTCATCGGATTACCTCCCTGAAAACTAATCCTCTTCATAAATGTCGGGTTGGTGCCGGGGGAGGGACTCGAACCCTCAAGGATGTTAATCCGGCGGATTTTAAGTCCGCTGCGTCTGCCATTCCGCCACCCCGGCGTCTCCGGGCCATTTTACCCCTTTGCCAAAGCGGTTTCAACAGGGTAAACTTGAGGACAGGTTCTGGAGGGCTGCATGGCACAGGGTGAGAGCGGACAAACGGCCAGGAAATGGGCTTCCTACTTCGGCATGTTCCTTTCCGCATCCGTTACCGGATTTATTTTCGGCCTTATAGGCGCTTTCATCGGCGCGGCGATGTTCAGAGGGGAACTCTTTGGCTTCGGCGACCTGGCCGGTGCCCTGGCCGGCATAATCATCGGCTATCCCATCGGCGTCATCGCGGGGATATTCCTGGTGAGCCGGGTGGCCCGCTACCGTGGCTCGGTGGCCCTGGGCTTCACCGGCAGTATATTGGGGGGTGTACTTACCATGGGGCTGGCCGAGCCGCTCAACCTGAACATCAACGCCAATCTGCTCTTCGCCCTCTTTTTCATCGCCCCGCCCCTTTTAGGAACAATCGGCTTCCACCTCAAGCTCAAGTGGCTGCGGGAAGACTGAACCCGGCGTCCTGAAATGAATTGGAGGCGACGACCGGATTCGAACCGGTGAATAGGGGTTTTGCAGACCCCCGCCTTACCACTTGGCTACGTCGCCCCGGCAGCTGTTGACCTGGCTGGTCTATTTTATGCTGAAACTTAGCCGCCCGCAAGAGGGCAGGTTGGATTTTTTGGAGCGGAAGACGAGATTCGAACTCGCGACCTCCTCCTTGGCAAGGAGGCGTTCTACCGCTGAACTACTTCCGCTCACTTTGCTGGTGCCGAGAGGGAGATTTGAACTCCCACGAGCTTAACGCTCACTAGCCCCTCAAGCTAGCGTGTCTACCATTCCACCATCTCGGCTCTGGCAGGAGTGCGAGGGCTCGAACCCCGGACCTGCGGTTTTGGAGACCGCTGCTCTACCAACTGAGCTACACTCCTAACAGGCAGATATAATAGCATAAATCAACAAAAATGTTAAGGGGAGACGACCGCCCCCGGTGTGTGGTAGGCCGTGGTTTCATGTCTTGAAAGCCACTGTCCAGGCTGTGTCCAAGGTGTGTCAACGGGTTGTCCAGGGCTAGCAGATGCGGGGCAACAGCTCACCACTGAGCATGTCCACAATGCGGGAGGCGCCCAACAGCGTTTTCATATTCACCCGGCCGGGATGTTTATCGGTCACCTCGCCGATGATGACACTGCCGCCGCCGTAGGCGTTCTTCCTCATCGCCCCAAGGACGGCTTCGGCGTCAGCGGGCGCTACGATGGCTATCAGCTTGCCCTCGTTGGCTACATACAGCGGGTCGAAGCCGAGCAACTCGCAGGCGGCGCGTACTGCCTCGTTTATCGGTATCAGTTCCTCCTCCAGGTCTATGCCTACGCTGCTCTGATCCGCCAACTCGTTAAGGGTGGTGGCCAGGCCGCCGCGTGTGGGGTCGCGCAGCGAGTGGATGTTTGCGGAGGCGGCCAGCATATCGGCCACCAGGGAGTTCAGGGGGGCGCAGTCGCTTTCTATCGGAATAGTAAAGCGCAGTCCCTCGCGCTGCGACATAATAGCCATACCGTGGTCACCGATGGTGCCGCTTATGATTACTTTGTCTCCGGGGACGGCGTTGGCGCCGGAGATGTTGACGCCGTCAGGGATAACACCCAGGCCGCTGGTGTTGATGAAGAGTTTATCGGCGGTGCCTTGGTTGACCACCTTGGTGTCACCGGTGACCACCTTGACGCCGGCCTCGGCGGCCGCCTTCAGGACGGAGGCGATTATCTTGTCCAGCTCTGCAAAGGGCAGCCCCTCTTCAATGATGAGCGAAAGGCCGAGGTAGAGGGGAGAGGCGCCGGACATGGCCAGGTCGTTGACGGTGCCGCAGACAGCCAGCCGGCCGATATCGCCGCCGGGGAAAAAGATGGGGCTGACCACGTAGCTGTCGGTGGTGAAGGCGGTACGGCCGTTTAGCTCCAGGATGGCGGAGTCGTCCATCTTGTCCAGGGTGGGGTTGGACAACCTCTGGACAAGACTCTTGCAGACCAGGTCATGGCTCATCTTACCGCCGCTTCCGTGGGCTAAAAGTATTTTCTTAGTCAAGGCTGCCCCCAAAGTGATAATAGGCGGCACAGGTGCCCTCGGAGGACACCATGCAGGGGCCCACCGGGTGCTCCGGGGTGCAGGACTTGGCGAAAAGCTTACACTCGGTAGGCGTGGTGATGCCCCTTATGACCTCGCCGCAGAGGCACCCGGCCGGCTCCAGCGCCGGCTCGCCGACATTTATGTCAAATACCTTGTCGGCGTCAAAGGTAGCCAGCTCCGGCTTTATAGCCAGGCCGCTGCCCGGCATGATGCCGATTCCCCGCCAGTTGGACGGGGCCACATCAAACACATCGTACATCAGCTTCAGGGCGGTGGGGTTGCCCTCGGGACGCACCACCCGCGAGTAGGCCGTTTCCAGTTTGGGCTGGCCGCTCTCAATCTGGTCAATCAGCCGGTTTATGCAGTAGAGCACGTCAAGCGGCTCGAAACCGGAGATAGCGAAGGCGATGCCGTACTCCTCGGGGAGGAAGCGCCAGGCTTCGGCGCCGATGATAGCGCTGACGTGGCCGGGGGCGATAATGCCGTCCAGCTTTGTCTCGCCGGAGTCAAGCAGCGCCCTGGTCACTGGCGGCGTCAGCTTGTGCAGCGACATTACATAATAATTCTTCAGCTTCTCTTTTTTGGCCTGGATGATGGAGGCGGCGATACCCGGCGCCGTCGTCTCAAAGCCGATGCCGATGAAGACGACCTTCTTATCCGGGTTCTTGCGGGCGATGTCCAGGGCATCCAGGGTGGAGTAGACGATGCGTATGTCGCTGCCCTCGGCCCTGGCCTGTTGCAGGCTGGAGCGGCTGGACGGCACCCTTAGCAGGTCACCGAAGGAGGTGATGATGACCCCCGGCTGCTGCGAGAGGGCGATAACCCTGTCCAGGTCTGCGGTGGCGGTGACGCAGACGGGGCAACCGGGGCCGGAGAGCATCTCTATGTGCGGCGGCAGAAGTTGGCGGATACCGTACTTGAAGATGGCCACCGTGTGGCCGCCGCAAAACTCCATCAGCCGCGCCGGCTTTTTGGAGACACGGGCAATCCTGTCCAGCAGCCTCTTGCCTGTTTCGCCGTGGCGAAACTCGTCCACGTATTTCATCAGGCGGTCACGTCGTAGCCCAGTTCATCAAACATTTTGATGGTCTCCAGGGCATCTTTCTCGTCAACTACCTGGATGGCGTAGCCGGTGTGGAGCAGGACATAGTCACCCACCTTGGCCTCCGGCGTCATGGTGATGCTGGCCCGGTAGCGGGTGCCGGCCATATCCACCTCGGCTATGCTGCCCTCTATTGAAATTATCTTTGCCGGAACTGCGAGACACATTGTATTAACTCCTCCTTGTCATACTGGCGATAACCGCCTGGCCCAGGGCGACGCCGCCGTCGTTGCTGGGCACCTGGCTCTGGGATATTACCTTAAGGCCGGCGGCCTTTAGCTCCTTGATGGCCTGCTCCAACAGGCGGCGGTTCTGGAAGACGCCGCCGCTAATGGCGACGGTATTCAGGCTGTATTCCTCGGCCAACTTCCGGCACATTTGAACAATCATCCCGCTTATGGTGTTGTGGAAGCGGGCCGAGATTGCGGCGGTGGAGGCGCCGGCGTTCATGTCCGTGATAATAGCTGCGAACAATTCCTTGAGGCGGATCAGCCTCATTCCCTCTGCAAAGTCTATAGTAAACGGATAGCTTCCTTCAACCGAGGTGCCACCGGCGGCCATCTCCAGTTCAATAGCAGCCTGGGCGTCGTAGTTAATCTCTCCCCGGATGCCTATCAGGGCGGATACGGCGTCGAAGAGGCGGCCGCAGCTTGAGGTGAGCGGGCTGTTCAGGCCCCTGTCCACCTGCTGCGTTATTATCTCCAGCGTGTTTTCATCAATTGTCTTCAGGAAGGGAAGCTTGGTGCTCAGGGCGTCTTCCCCCAGCAGCTTGTACAGGTAGCCGATGGCGGTGCGGTAGGGCTTCCTGACGGCGGCGGCACCGCCGGGCAGGGGCAGGTATTCCAGATGTCCCTGGCGTTTGAAGTCGGCATAATCGCAAATCAGGAACTCGCCGCCCCAGATGCGGCCGTCCGTGCCGTAGCCGGTGCCGTCAAAGGAGACACCGATGACCGGCACCGCCACCCCGTTCTCCACCATGCAGCTGGCGATGTGGGCGTGGTGGTGCTGCACTTTTACCAGGGGCAGATTTTCGGCCTCGGCCCTGGCCTCGGCCCACTTGGTGGCCAGGTAGTCCGGGTGCATATCGCAGGCCAGAATCTCCGGCTTGATGCGGAACATCTTCTGGTAGAGGGTGATGGTGGCCTCGAAGTGCTGAAGCGTTTCTTCGTTCTCCATATCGCCGATGTGCTGGCTCAAAAAGGCGTGTTTCTCTCTGGTGAGGCAGAAGGTGTTCTTCTCCTCGGCGCCGGTGGCTAGCACCTGGGGAGCCGCAAAGGGCAGAGTGATGGGGGCGGGGGCGAAGCCGCGCGCTTTCCGTAGCAGCCGTGTCTTGCCGGCGGCTACCATGGTGACGCTGTCGTCATAGCGGGAGTAGATGCCCCGGTTGTGCTTCAGGAAGTAATCGGCGATGCCACTCAGCCTTCGTAGCGCCTCGTCGTTGTCCTTGGCGATGGGTTCTTCGCTCAGGTTGCCGCTGGTCATCACTAGGGGCAGGCCGCTGTCCCGCATCAATAAGAGGTGCAGCGGCGTGTAGGGCAGCATCACCCCCAGGTAGTTCAGGCCGGGGGCCACCAGGCGGGAGATTTCAGAGGACGGCCGCCATTTAAGCAGCACGATAGGCCCCGGCGGGGATTCCAGCAGCTCTTTCTCCGCTTTTGAGGCGACACAATGCCGTTTAACATCATCCATAGCGGCCAGCATTACCGCCAGCGGCTTGCCGGGCCGTGTTTTTGTAAGCCGGAGCGTGCGTACGGCCTCCGCCAGGTGAGAGGAGGCGGCGTATTCGCCGAGGTTCAAAGCCGACTCGATCGGTATTTCCTGGATCATCGATGGCTTCCTTTCGGTCTGCGCGACCC
>DAOUZU010000037.1 GCA_030665535.1 Dehalococcoidia bacterium | reverse complement strand
GTTCCTGATGAAGAACTGTCCCGGATGCGGGAGCTGGTTCCCCGGATAATGGCCGGCGCCCTTAAGCTGGATGTACCCCTGAAGGTGGATGTTAAAACGGGCGGCAACTGGGGCCAGATGGAATGAGCCGCGCTGTATGAGTAAAAAATCCGTCATAATATACGCTGTTTTCGCCGCTCTTTTTGTACTGCTCGGCTTTCTGGCCCACCAGTTCATCCCCTTCCCCGGCGATGCTACCGCCGGTCAGTGGCTCAGCGGTATCGGTAGCGGCCTCTTCAATTGGCTGATGAGTGCCGTATCCTGGTTGGGCAAAACGGTGCCGTCTATCGTCACCGTGGGCGTGGTAGTCGTATTATTGTTCTTGTTCCACCGTCGCCTGGAGTCCCTCTTCGTCCTGCTGCTGGCCCTCTCCGGCGAGGGTGTAACAAGTCTCTTCAAGTTCCTGGTAGACCGCCCCCGCCCCGGCGGCGACCTCTTAGCCGGCGGCACCAGCTTCCCCAGCGGCCACGTTGTCTATTCCGTCGTCTTCTTCGGCTTCCTGGCCTACCTGGCCCCCCGGCTGATAAAGTGGCCGCGGGTGGCCAGGACAGTGCAGGTGATACTCATTCTGCTAATACTGCTGGGTGGGGTGTCCCGCGTCTACCTGGAGAGGCACTGGCCGAGCGATGTCCTGGGCGGCCTCCTGCTGGGCGGGCTGCTGCTGGTGCCGGCCATAACCCTGTTCCGGGCCAGATTGAAAAAAAGGGAAACAAGTGCCTGAGCTCCCCGAAGTTGAGACGGTCAAGAACGAGCTTATCCCCTATGTGGTTGGCCGTCGTATAGCCAGCGTTACCCTTAACTGGGAAGGCATGGTGACTCCGGCAGCCGGCCAATTCCGCTCCCGCCTGGCGGGCCGGAAGATAACGACCATAACACGGCGGGGCAAGTACCTCATCTTCAGCCTGGATAGCGGCGACCTGCTGCTTATCCATCTCAGGATGAGCGGCTCGCTGCTGGTGGGGACAGACGTCTCCTCCCCGCCGGCATATACCCGGGCTGTCCTCCACCTAGACGACGGCAATAATATCTTCTTCCGCGATCCGCGCAAGTTCGGCCGCATGCGGCTGGTGGCAGACGCCGCCGCCGTTGTGGGCAGGCTGGGACCGGAGCCGCTGGAGGCTGGCTTCACCGCCATCACCCTGGCCGGTTTGCTTGTGGGGCGAAAAGCGCCGCTTAAGGCCGTACTTCTTGACCAGAACGTAATCGCCGGCATCGGCAACATGTACGCCGACGAGGCCCTCTTCGCCGCCGGCCTCCACCCCTTAAGGCCAGCCGGTAGCCTTAAGCCGGAGGAGGTGAAGCGCCTACACCGGTCTATCCGGCGGGTGCTTACTGCAGCCATAAACGCCAGGGGGGCCAGCGTCTCCAGCTACGTCCGCCCCGGCGGCCAGAAGGGGCAGGCCCATTTCAGTTTTAAGGTGGCCCACCGCCGCGGTGAAAAATGCCCCGTCTGCGCCACGCCCCTGGAGCGGCTGGTCGTGCGCGGCCGCGGCAGCTACCTCTGTCCCAAGTGTCAGACGCTGGAGAATGGGGATTTAAGGGGGTAAGGTTGGCTTATAACACCGAGTCCCGCCAGCCGGCTGGCCCCGGGATATAAAATCTGCTATAATCTCTGTTACCTTAAAGCTACTGGAGAAATACAGGTATGGCTGAAAAGAAAAAGCAGGAAGACCTTAAGAAGTTCATTGAGAACGTCAACAAGAAAGACAAGGTCAACGGCTTGAAGATACACTTCTCCTTCGTCAACCGCAAGCGCAGGGGCTAAGCCTGCTAGCGCCTGGCGAAGGGATCCGCCCGCCGGTTGAAGTCCGGCAGGTATATTTTTTCGGCCCCCGCTGCCTGGCGCCAACCCTCATCTAGCCCGGCTGTTTCCAGGGCCTTCAGCGCCTTTCCGTATTCCTCCGCCGAGATGGGCCGCGCCAGTAGCGGCACCCGTGGGGCGCGGTGGCGCGGGTAGTACTGGGACATAAGGCTGACCGCCACCCGCGGCGATATCTCTCTGGCCAGCCAGGCCAGTGATTCGGCGCTGCCGGCCAGATTGTTGGGCAGAACGAGGTGTCGCACGATAAGCCCCCGCCGCGCTACACCGGTATCATCCAGTTCTAAAAGGCCCACCTGGCGGAACATCTCCCGGATGGCCGCCCGTGAATGGCGCACATACTCCGGCGCTTGCGATAGCTTCCTGGCCCACCTGTCTGCGGCGTATTTCAGGTCCGGCAGGTAGATGCTTATTATGCCCTCAAGCTCCCTCAGCGTCTCTACGGAGTCATAGCCGTTGCAGTTATAAACCAGTGGAACCCTGAGCCCCAACGGCACCGCCAGGGCTATCGCCGTTACTATCTGGGGCACGAAGTGGGAAGGCGAGACGAAGTTGATGTTGTGGCAGCCTACCTCATCCTGGAGGAAGAGCATGTGCTCCGCCAGCCTGCGGCAGTCCGTCTCGTTGGCTATCTGTCCTGTCGGGTCCTGGCTTATCTGGTAATTCTGGCAGTAGAGGCAGCGCAGGTTGCAGTTGCCCAGGAATATCGTCCCCGAGCCGCGCCGGCCGGAGAGGGCCGGCTCCTCACCGTGGTGGGCGCAGAATGAGGCCACGATGGGCCGGTGGCCGGAGTTACAGAAGCCGGGCTCATCTTTCAGTCGGTTGACTCCGCACTGCCGGGGGCACAGGTTGCAGGCGATCAGGCGGGCGTTGAGCCGCTCCGCCCTCTTCACAAGCTCGCCGAAGTGGTACAGGGGGATGTATGGTGGTTGCCAGGTGTTCATCGGTTCCAATACTCCAATTATACCCTACAAAGCCACAGGAGCCATTTAGACTGCGTTGAATGGAATTACCCGTCTGAACTGACCGGCGCCCCTATTTGGCCATCTGGCGAAGTCTGGTGGTGGCCTCCACCAGTCGCTTGAGGCAGTTCTCCCGCCCCAGGACGGTCATCGTCTGGAAGAGGGGCGGCGCCGCCGTCCGGCCGGTGACGGCCACCCTGAGAACGCCGAAAAGCTGGCCCGCCTTAAGCCCCAGCTCCACGGCCAGTGGTCGCAGCACCGCCTCTAGCGCGTCTTCGCCAAAGCCGCTCATCGCCTCCAACCTCTTGAGGGAAGTCTCCAAGGCCTTCAGGGTGGACTCCCTGTCCATCCTTTTGGCTATCAGCATTTCCGCTGCATACTCAAGGCTGCCGGTGAAAAAGAAGTCGGTCAGGTCGGGCACCTCGGCCAGTGTCCGCGCTCTCTCATGGACAAGGGGCAGAACCCTGTTGACATAATCTGTTGACAGCGGCCGCTTTACCTGCGGCGGCAGGCCCCGATCCAGGAAGGGCAAGGCCAGCCTGCTGAATTCGCTGGGGCTCAAGGCACGGATATAGACGCCGTTCATCCAGCCCAGCTTCTCCGTGTTGAAGATGGCCGCCGTCTTGTTGACCCGCTCCAGCGTAAAACTATCTATCAGCTCCTGCCGTGTAAGTATCTCTGTCTTATCGTCCAGCGACCAGCCCAGCAGGGCCAGGAAGTTGAGCATGGCTGCCGGCAGGTAGCCTTGCTCCCTGTATTCTGTTATGGATACCGCCCCGTGGCGCTTGCTCAGCTTGGAACGGTCGCTGCCCAGCAGCATCGGCAGGTGGGCAAATAGCGGCGGCTCGTAACCCAGCGCTTTATAGAGCTTCAGGTGGCGCGGCGTGCTGGAGAGCCACTCCTCGGCGCGCAAAACATGGCTTATCTGCATCAGGTGGTCGTCGACGACGCTGGCTAGGTGGTAGGTGGGGTAGCCGTCAGACTTGATAAGGACGATGTCGTCGATGAGGGCGTTCTCGAACTTCACCTTCTCCCGTATCAGGTCGTTGAACTCCGTTACGCCTTCCCGGGGGAACTTGAAGCGGACGACCGGCTTCATACCCTTAGCCTCGCACCCGGCCTTTTCCTCCGCGCTCAGGCTGCGGCAGCGGCGGTCGTAGCCGGGGGGCTGTTTCTGCCTGGCCTGCTCCTCCCGCATCTCTTTCAGGCGCTGCGGTGAGCAGTAGCAGTGGTAGGCGTCGCCCTGGACTATCAGGCGGCCGGCGGCTTCGGTGTATATCTTGAGGCGCTCTGACTGATAGTAGGGGCCGTAGTCACCGCCGGCATCGGGGCCCTCGTCCCAGTCCAGGCCCAGCCACTTGAGGCCGCCCAGAATGGTCTCCACCGCCCCTGCCACGGTACGGGCGGTATCGGTGTCCTCAATGCGGACAATGAAACCGCCGCCGTGATGGCGGGCAAAGAGCCAGTTGAAGAGGGCAGTGCGGATATTGCCCACATGGGGATGGCCGGTGGGGCTGGGGGCATAGCGCACGCGGACTGGTTTGTTAGTCATTTGGAACCTTTACTTAGCAGCCTCATGCCCCGGCGCCGGCACCGGGCGCCGCCGGTATCGGCTGGGGCAGCTTCACCACATAGGTATCGGCCATCTTATCGTGGATACCCTGCTTGCGTTCGTCGAAGACAATCCAGAAAAAGCCGATAAACAGGATGGCGGTGGAGACTATATAGCCCAGGTAGCGCAACAGGGCGGTGCCGATGGTTAAGTTGGTGCCGTCGACGCGGATTACCTTTATGCCGGCCACCATCTTGCCCGGTGTCTGTCCCCGCCAGACCCAGAAGCCGATGAAAAAGACTGCCGTAATCACGAACGAAATAAGCTCACCGACGACCAGCAGCGGCAGGCCAAACCAAAGGGGAGTGTCAAAGATGTTGCCGTTGTCCCAGAAGCCGGCCAGGCCAAACCAGCTGAAAGGGGTGAACAGTGAAGATATGACGGCCAGGGACACCAGATCCAGGACAAAGGCGCCCAGCCTTCGCCAGAAGCCGGCAAACTCAAGGGCGATGGGAGCCTTCGTTTTGTCATCCATAGCAGCCTCCCGGCAGCTTCGTGATAAGGCTGAGAATATTATACAACGCCGGCGGGCAACTTGCTAGCCCATATCCTCAAGCGCCTGTTCTAGGTCTGGCGGCAGGGGTGATGTGAACTCCACCTGCTTGCCGCTCCCCGGCAGCCTGAAGCCCAGGCGGTGGGCATGGACGAACTGCCGTGCCAGTTTTGCCGACGCGACGCCGTAGGTGGTATCACCGACCACCGGATAACCGATAGCCGCGAAATGGACCCGAATCTGGTGCGTGCGGCCCGTCTCTGGCATCACCTCAAGCAGGCTGTAGTCGTCCAAGTACTTAACGACGCGGTAATCGGTACGGGCCTCACGGCCGCCCGTCGCCACGGCCATCCTCTGGCGGTGGCGAGTATCCCGGCCGATGGGCGCCAGAATGGCGCCCTTTTCCGGTGACAGGTGGCCTTTCACCAGCACCAGGTAGACCTTGCTAACGGAGCGGCTCTTGAACTGGTCGGACAGGTGGGCCAGGGACTGTCTCTTCTTGGCCACCAGCATCAGCCCGGAGGTGTCTTTATCCAGGCGGTGGACGATACCCGGTCGCAGCCGGTCGCTGCCCTCCGGCAGGTCCGGGAAGTGGGCCAGGATGGCGTTGAGCAGGGTGTGACTGGGATGGCCCGGCGACGGGTGGGCGGTAATTCCAGCCGGCTTATCCACCACGATCAAGTCTTCATCTTCGTAGATGACGGTAAGCGGCATAGCCTCCGGCAATACCTGGCTGGGAGCGGTGGGGAGTATGCTGACGCTTACCCTGTCGCCGGCGTTGAGCCGCTGGCTGGCCCTGGCTGGCTGGCCGTTTACCATGATGTGTCCCTGGCCGATCAGCTCCTGGGCGTGCGTTCGTGAAAGCTCGGCGCACCTTTCGGCGACGAATTTGTCCAGGCGGGCCGCCGGTTCTGCGGCGGCGAAGCTGTATTTACTGTCCATCCCTGCCTTGCTCTCTCATAACCTGCCTGATCACGGCGTAGGCGAAGAGGGCGGTGCCGATGACCACGGCTGAATCGGCTATATTGAATTCCGGCCAGGGGCCGACCTCTATGAAATCGGTAACCATGCCCCGGGCTATTCTATCCACCAGGTTACCGGCGGTGCCGCCCAGCACCAGGCTGAACGCCAGCCGGCTGGCCGTGCTTTCAAGGAACGAGAACCGGCCAAAAAACAGGGCGTAGACGATGAGAGCGATGCCGATAAAGGCGATGACTATAAGAAGCGGGGCGTAACCCTGGAAAATGCCGAAGGCGGCGCCGCTGTTCTGAACATGGTGAAAGCTGAAAAAGCCGTCTTCGGGAATAGACTCACCCACGGCCAGATTGGCCCGTATGCCCAGTTTGCTAAGCTGGTCGGCGGCCAGCACTGAGAGGGCGATAACCAGTGGCAGCAGGCCCGGCCACCGGCCCTTGTCGTTGTTATTTACCCTTGGCATTATTAGCCAGTTTAGCCTTGCATTTGAGGCAAAGCGTTGCCTCAGGAAGCGCTTCTAAACGGGCGGGGTTAATGGACAGACCGCAGTTTTCACATTGGCCGTAGGTGCCCTTATCGAATTTGGAGAGGGCGTTCTCCGCCGCCGCCAGCTGGTTCAGGATTCGCTTCTCCTGAGCCAACCGGTTCTCCAGTTCGGCGGCCTCAGCGGCTTCCTCTTCTCTTTTACCAAAAGGACTGCCCTCGCGCCTGTCCTCGTTAATGTGGCCGGTCCTTATTTGCTCCAACTGTTCGGCAAAGTGCTTTCGGTCCGCCTCCAGGCGGGCCCGAAGCAGATTATCGTTTACTGTCACCTGTGCTACCTCCTCTGCCTGTGGCCTTGAGGCCGGGTCTGTCTGCTTTTTGTATGTCTAGGGGCAGACTGAAAATCGTTAAGGGAGAATGCAAGAGAAACACGCCCGCCAGGGGCGACTTAACGCCTGGCAGGTGGTATCGGCTGTTTGCTGCCGGCATTCGTCCTGGCAAGCCGTAGAGCACCGGCCACCCCGGCCGGCCCTCCAGGCCCGTAATGGGCACTGCCTCTTTCGCATGGCATATAGCTGATGGCAGGCAAGCCAAGCTTTATCATAGCTTTAGTTTAGACCATCCCGCCTGGATAATCAATACCCCTGCCCTGTAATAACAAATATATTCGGCTGCTCTGCCGTGCGATATCGTCTTCCCACTCCTTTTCGTGCCGGATAAGTTGCCCCGGCCACGGGCATAGCCTATAATCATCTAAAACCTTTGGGGAGAGCTTTGAACCTTTCCGTCCCGCTGGCGCCGCAAAACAGCCGCGGTCTGGAGCTTGTCAACCCGGTGATGACGGCCTCCGGTACCTTCGGTTACGGTACCGAGTACAGCCACCTCTTCGACATCCAAGGACTGGGGGCCATCGTCTGCAAGGGAACAACGCTGCAACCACGGCAGGGCAACCCCCAGCCCCGCCTGGCCGAGGTTGAGCATGGTCTGCTTAACTCCGTGGGGCTGGAGAACATCGGCCTTCAGGCGCTGATAGAGGAAAAGGCTCCCGTTTGGGCAGGCTGGCGGGTACCGGTTTTCGTCAACATCGCCGCCGGTTCGGTGGCTGATTACGCATTGCTGGCAGCCAGGCTGGATAATGTGGCCGGGGTGGCCGCGCTGGAGGTCAATATCAGCTGTCCCAACATCAAGGACGGCTGCGAGTTTGGCGCCGAACCCAAGTCCGCCGCCGCGGTGACGGAGGCGGTAAGAAGGGCCACTTCTCTGCCTTTGCTGGTCAAGCTATCGCCGGCTACGGCCAGCATGGTCGCCGTGGCCCGGGCGGTGGCCGCAGCCGGTGCCGACGCCGTCACCATTATGAACACTCTCAAGGGTATGGCCATAGATGTGGGGAAGCGGCGCCCGTTGCTGGGCAATGTCACCGGCGGCCTCTCCGGCCCGGCGGTGAAACCGGTGGCCCTGGCTATGGTCTACGAGGTGGCCTCAGCCATTAAGGTGCCCGTTATCGGCTGCGGCGGTATATCCAGCGCCGCCGACGCCCTGGAGTTCATCATGGCCGGCGCCACCGCCGTCCAGGTGGGCACGGCCAGCCTGGTGAACCCCCGCGCCCCCATTGAAATCATCGAGGGCTTGGAGAAATACCTGGCTGAGGAGGGTATAAAAGACATCAAGGATTTGGTAGGGGTGGGGAGGGGATAGAGGCTACTCCGCCTGTTCCTGGTTAACTTCCTCGGTTTGTTCCAAGGCTACAGGATGTTTGTCAACTACTATTCTGTGCCAGTCCTCATAGCAGTACACGCCCTGGATGGTTACGCCGAAGAGGAATCCGTATGTCATCACCGGGGTCAGCAGGTGGAAACCGGTGATGGCGAAGATGGCCACCAGCGCCAGCGAGTAGACCCAGTGGTGAAGGTGAATCCGCCATCGCTTGAAAGGAATACGGATGGAGCCTATTTTGCCACGCTCCCCGGTTGAATTACCGGAAAGATACTTACTGGTCAGAAACCCAATTAGCAGACTTACGGCCAAGAGGTAGCCAAGCGCCAATGTGATAAATGCCACTGATGTGGTGGTTACCAACCGTTTCTTCATCTAAGCTCTAACCAGTTTCCGGCCGGCCTGGTAGGCCAGCTTTAGGGTGGTGGCGTGTCTGGCGATGGCCCCGGCCTCGTCAATGCCGGCAAAGAGAAGCTCGCCGCTGTAATCCACATCCAGGGTGGCGAATAGGGCCTTAACCGTAGCCCTGGCCCCATCAAAGAGGTTGGCCACATCACGCCCGCCGACAGAGACAAACAGCCCCTGGCGCCGCCGCTTATCGCCCAGCGGCGGCACCTTGAGGCGGTACTTGCGCGCCCAGCGAGACTGGCAGCGGTCAATCAGGGCCTTCATCTGGGCGGTTACCCCCATGAAGTGCAGCGGCGAGGCCAGTACGATGGCGTCGGCATCCTCCATCGCGCTGTAGACAGACTGCATATCGTCGTTTATTTTGCATTCGCCGGTCCTCAGGCAGGAGTCGCAGTGCTGGCAGGGGGCTATGTCCAGGTCGCAGACGGTGATGGTCTTTGTCTCCGCCCCCTCGCTCCGGGCGCCCCTCAAGACCTCGGCCAGCAGCTGGTCGGTGTTGCCCAGTAGGCGCGGGCTGCCAGAGATACCTAGCACCATCATTTCAGCAGCCCCTCGATGCGGCCCAGGATTTCGGCCTCCCTGGTCTTTAGCAGCCCCTCAGATTCCGGGTTATCGTGGTCGTAGCCCAGCAGGTGAAGAACGCCGTGAATAATGAGGATGG
>DAOUZU010000007.1 GCA_030665535.1 Dehalococcoidia bacterium | reverse complement strand
CCGTAGAAAGGGTGCCGCTGACCCTGGTAAAAGGGCGTGGCGCCCGGGTGTGGGACGAAGCCGGCCGCCGCTATCTGGACTTCGTTGCCGGTTGGGCGGTCAACAGCCTGGGCCACTGCCACCCGGCGGTGGTGAAGGCGGTGCAAGGGCAGGTGGAGACCCTTATTCAGGTCTCCAACCACTTCTACAACATCCCCCAAGTGAAGCTGGCCCGAATACTGGTGGAGAATAGCTGCCTGGACAAGGTATTCTTCTCCAACTCCGGCGCCGAGGCCACCGAGGGCGCCGTCAAGCTAACCCGGCGCTACGGTAAGCGCCACCTGGAAGGCGCCTGTGAGGTAATCACCGCCACCGGTTCCTTTCACGGTCGCACCCTGGCCATGGTATCAGCCAGCGGCCAGCCTAAGCACCAGCAGCCCTACACGCCGCTGCCATCCGGCTTCGTCAATGTCGCCTTCAACGATATCCAGGCCATAAGAGAGGCCACCACGGCCAATACCTGCGCCGTGATGCTGGAACCGGTGCAGGGCGAGGGCGGCGTCAACTTAGCCGACAAGGACTACCTCAAAGCGGTGCGGGACTGGTGCACCGAGAAGGGCATCCTGCTCATCCTGGATGAGATTCAGACCGGGATGGGCCGCACGGGGACGCTGTTTGCTTATGAGCAGTACGGCATAGAGCCGGATATTATGACCCTGGCCAAGGGCCTGGGCGGCGGTATCGCCATCGGCGCCATGCTGGCCAATGAAAAGGCGGCCGTCTTTGTCCCCGGCGAGCACGGCTCCACCTTCGGTGGCAACCCGATAGCCTGCGCCGCCGCTGATGCCGTGGTCAGCTTCATCCTGGAACACGATATCGCCGGCAACGCCAGCCGCATGGGGCAGTACCTGAGGGACGAGCTGAACCGGCTCAAGGGGAAGTACCCCTTCGTCACCGGCGTCCGCGGCCTGGGACTGCTGCTGGCCGTCGAGTTTGACAGCCCCATCGGCGGCAAGCTGAAGACCGCCTGCCTTGATGGCGGCCTGCTGGTCAACGATGTCAAGCCGAATGCCCTGCGCTTTATGCCGCCGCTTAATATCACCAGGGATGAGATTGACGAGGCTCTGGGCATCTTGGATAAAGCCCTGGCCGCAGTTTGATAACGGATAAGAGTGGTACGCTGCCTATGGCCGACCAGACTCGCAAGGTATATATTGGCATAGCCCTAATCGTTGCCCTGTCGTTGGCTATCGTCCTACTGGCACCGCCGCCGATGGTGCCCGGCCAGAGTTTCGTGATAGGTAGTCAGAGCGAAGCCATCCTACCACCCCCCGACCTGTCTGCTCTTCCCCAATCAATGATAGACGAGGCCGGCGGCCTGGCTGAGGGGATATTCGGCTATTCGGCAGAGCTACAGGATGAACTTGCCACCGAGCTGCTGGCCACCTACCAGGCGGCTCAGGGCAAAGATGTGGTGGTTTTCTTCAACACCGGCGGCTTTGGCTGGGATGCCATCAGTGAAACAGAGGAAGGCCAGGGTTTTATTAATGGCATCGGGGCTGAACTGGAGAGCCTCGGCCTGAACCCGCTGCTACTCAACTTTAGGCGTACGGCTAAAACCATAAACGGCAGTACTAGCGAGTTTTTACTGGCCACTGGCTATTACCCCACAAAATCCAGGGATCTGGCGGCCAGGGTTAAGTTTCTCACCGACCACATCCCCAATATAAAGGTAATCCTGGCCGGCCTTAGCAACGGCACCCTTATCTGCGACAGCGTGATGAATATCTTAAAAGACGACCAGCGGCTTTTCAGCATCCAGATGGGCCCCCCTTTCTGGAACGACGCAGCCTCAACGGAGAGGACGCTGGTGCTGAGGAGCAATGGCGTTATCCCCGATTCCTTCAGCCAGGTTGACATCATCACCATTATACGGGCCAATATTGAGGCTTTTTTCGGCGTGAACCAGCAGTATCCGGGGGACATACTGGCCTACATAGGGGCGCCGGGGCACTACTACAGGTGGCAGTATGCCGAAGTGCAGAGCCAGATAATATTTTTCCTGCGCAACAATGTCTGGCCTTAGCGCAACTATTTCCTGGCCTGTACTAGACTTTGAAGCTATAATTGTTAGATAATCTGTTTGAGGTAGATTGATAATGACAGAGAAGATAGTCCTGGCCTACAGCGGCGGCCTGGATACATCTGTGGCCGTGAGGTGGCTCAAGCAGAAATACGGCCTGGATGTCATCACCCTGACGATTGATGTCGGCAACGAGGCCGATTTCACGGCCGCCCGCCAGAAGGCACTCAGGGTCGGTGCCGTGAAGGCGCTGGTTAAAGACGCCCGGGAGGAGTTCGTGCGCCAGTATGCCTTCCCCACCCTCCGCGCCGGCGCCGTCTACCAGGGGGTCTATCCCCTGGCCACCGCCCTTTCCCGGCCACTTATCGCCAAACTGCTGGTAGAGACGGCTCGCCAAGAAGGGGCCACCGCCGTCGCCCACGGCTGCACCGGCAAGGGCAACGACCAGGTGCGCTTTGAAGTGGGCATCGCTGCGCTGGCCCCGGACCTCAAGGTCATCGCCCCCGCCCGGGAGTGGGGTATGACCCGGGAGCAGTCTATTGCTTATGCCGCCGAGCACGACATCCCCCTGCCGATGACCCTGGACAACCCCTATTCCATAGACGAAAACCTCTGGGGGCGCTCTATAGAATGCGGCATCCTGGAAGACCCCTGGCAGGAGCCGCCGGAGGACGTCTTCGCCTGGACGAAGCCGCCGGCGGATACTCCCGACGAAGCCGGCTATGTCGAAATCGGCTTCGAGCGAGGCGTTCCGGTATCCCTCGACGGCCAGACAATGGATGGCGTCGGCCTCCTCATACGGCTGAACGAGCTGGCCGGTGGCCACGGCATCGGCCGCATTGACCATGTAGAAGACCGGCTGGTAGGTATCAAGTCACGGGAGATATACGAGGCACCGGCAGCCGTTACACTTATCGCCGCCCACCAGGCCCTGGAGACGATGACCCTCTCCCGGGCACAGCTAGCCTTCAAGCGGCAGGTGGCCGCCGAGTACGCCAACCTCATCTATGACGGGCTGTGGTTCAGCGCCCTGAAAAAAGACCTGGCCGCCTATGTAGAAAGCGCGCAGCGCTTTGTCAACGGAACGGTAAGGCTCAAGATGCACAAAGGGAACCTGAGCGTCGTCGGCCGCAGGGCACCGCATTCCCTCTACCATCACGGCCTGGCCACCTACGACAAAGGCGACCAGTTCGACCAGGACGCCGCCGCCGGCTTCATCCATATCTGGGGGTTGCCGGTCAGGATCCAGGCAGAGGCGCAGCCGGAGCCGAAAGACGAGGAAAGCTCATGAGCCACATTCGCGGCCGCCTGGGCAAAAAAGCTGATAGCCTAGTAGTCAAGTACACCTCATCCCTGCCCTTTGACTGGCGCCTCTACCGCCATGATATCGCCGGCTCCACCGCCCACGCCCAGATGCTGGCCAAGCAGGGAATTATACCGGCCCAGAACGGCGAGGCCATCACCGCCGGCCTGGCCGAAATAGCCACCGAGATAGAGCAGGGCAGGTTTGTCTTCAAGCCGGAGATGGAAGACATCCATATGGCCATTGAGGCGCGCCTGCTGGAGAAAGCCGGCGCGGCGGCGGCCCAGCTACATACGGCCCGATCCCGCAACGACCAGGTGGCCCTGGATATGCGCCTCTTTACCAAGGAGGCCATAGACCTGACCAAAGAGGCCATAGAGGACCTCCAGCGAACGCTGCTGGACCTGGCTCAGGCCAACCAGGAGGTTGTTCTGCCCGGCTACAGCCACCTTCAGCCGGCCCAGCCGGTGCTGCTGGCCCATCACCTCCTGGCCTACTTTGAGATGCTGAGCCGGGATGATAAGCGCTTCAAGTGCGCCCGAAAACGGGCCGATGTCCTGCCGCTGGGCTCAGGTGCCCTGGCCGGCGTCGTCTATGATATCGACCAGGCCTTTCTGGCGGAAGAGCTTGGCTTCGCCTACATAAGCCGCAACAGCCTGGACGCCGTCGCCGATCGGGACTTCGTCCTTGATTACCATACGGCGGCCAGCGTCACCATGATGCACCTCTCCCGGCTGGCCGAGGAGATCGTCCTGTGGTCTTCAGCCGAGTTCGGCTTTATCGAGCTTGACGACGCCTATGCCACCACCTCCAGTATAATGCCGCAGAAGAAGAACCCGGATGTGGCCGAACTGGCCCGCGGCAAGACGGGCCGGGTCTACGGCCACCTTATGGCCATGCTGACGACGATGAAGGCCCTGCCGCTAGCCTACAACCGTGACCTGCAGGAGGACAAAGAGGGCCTCTTTGACACGGTGGATACCCTGCTGCCCACCCTTGATGTTATGAGCGGACTTCTCAAGACACTGAAGGTCAATGGAGAAAACATGCGCCACGCCGCAGGGCGGGGCTACCTGCTGGCCACCGACCTGGCCGACTACCTGGTGGGCAAGGGAGAAGCCTTCCGCGATGCCCACGGCATAGTGGGCCGACTGGTGAGCTACGCCGCCGAAAAAGGCAGGCCGCTAAACGAGCTAAGCCTTGATGAGTACCGGCGCTTCTCGCCCCTTTTTGAGGCGGACGTCCGTACTATAAGCCTTGATTCGTCCCTGGCCGCCAGGGACAGCTTCGGCGGCACGGCGCCCAAACAGGTGACGGTGGCGCTGGCTGAGGCCAGGAAAAGAATCAACCGGAAAGCAAAAGAAAGGGCGTAATCAGTGCCTTCTAGGAAGCCCGGGCCGGCTTGTTATAGGTGCGCAGACAGCGGGTGCACAGATTGAGGCGTTGTTTTCGGCCTTCCACCATGAGGGTGACCGGATGAATATTAGGCTTAAAGCAGCGGTTGGTCCGCCGCTTGGAGTGACTAACGTTATGACCGAACTGTGGGGTCTTCTCGCAGATATCACATTTCATTAGGGTCGGCTTCTCCTTTGACTGGCCCAATAGTTTAATATAGAATGGCAGCGATACATGTTATCATAGCCGGGCATTCCTGGCAAACCTGCTTTCAGGCAGGCTTAAAATACCAGCGGCAGAGGTGGTAGCTATGAAACAGGTAGATACCATCGGCGGACAGAACCTCAAGGAGATGTTCTCCGCCGCCACTAACTGGCTTGAAAAGAGCGCCCCGGATATCGACGCTCTCAATGTTTTCCCCGTTCCCGATGGCGACTGCGGCACCAATATGCTGCTGACGATGCGCTCCAGTATTGAGGAAGCGGGGCGTGCGCCCAGCCAGAGTATTAGCATAGTCGCCCAGTCCATGGCCAAGGGGGCGCTGATGGGCGCCCGGGGCAACAGCGGCGTCATCCTCTCACAGATATGGCGCGGCGTGGCCAAGAGTTTTGACGGCAAGGATGCTGCTAGCGGCGCCGATCTGGCCGAAGCCCTTACCGAAGCATCGGATACGGCCTACAGGGGGCTGAGCAACCCAGTGGAGGGGACTATCCTCACGGTGCTCAAGGATGCCGCCAAGGCCGCCCGGGATAAAGCAGCCGGAAAAACCGATGTGATAGATGTTCTGGAGTCTGCCACCGATGCCGCCAGCGAGTCGGTGGCCAACACCCCCTCACTTCTTCCGGTACTGCGCGAGACCGGCGTGGTTGATGCCGGCGGGCAGGGGCTTTTCACCCTTCTGGAGGGCGCTCTGCTCTACCTCAGGGGCGATGTCCAGTTGATGCAGTTCCGCAAGTCGCGGGTTATCGCCTCCAGCATACCGATAACGGCCAAACCGATACAGGTTTCGGAGGAGGAAGAGGTGCCCTTCGGCTACTGCACCGAGTTCCTGCTCAAGGGGGAGGACCTGAATCTGGACAGGCTGCGGAAGAAGCTGAAAAGCAAGGGGGAATCGCTGATAGTCGTCGGTGACGATTCCACCCTCCGCGTCCACATTCACACCACGGACCCCGGTAATGTACTGCACTATGTAACCTCCCTGGGCACGCTGGGCACCGTCAGCATCCGCAATATGGACGAACAGCACGAGGACTTCCTGGCCATGCAGAAGAACCGCACGCCCTCCATTGATATGGCTATCGTGGCCGTTGTCCCCGGCGAAGGGTTGGCGGATGTTTTCACCAGCCTGGGAACGACCGCCATCGTCCCCGGCGGGCAGTCGATGAATCCCAGCACCAAGGACATCCTGCAGGCGGTGGAAGCGGCTCCTTCGGATAAGGTAATCATCCTGCCCAACAACAAGAATGTCATCCTCAGCGCCCAGCAGGTGGAAGCAGTCACCAGCAAGCACATCAAGGTAGTACCCACGGAGACCATCCCGCAGGGGGCCGCCGCCCTGCTGGCCTTTGACTACGAGGCCGACTTTGACACCAACGCCAGGCTCATGGCCGAGGCAACAACGGCCGTAACCACCATAGAAATCACCCGGGCCACCCGCTCTGCCAAGATCAACGGCCTAGTTATCAAGAAGAAGCAGGCTATCGGCCTTATCGACGGCCACATACTGGGCGTGGAGAATAAGCCCAATGACGTACTTAACGTGCTGATGGCCAGGGTTAACCTGGACAAGAAAGAGGTAGTAACCATCTATTTCGGGGCTGATACCCAGGAGGAAGAGGCAGGCCAGGTGGCCGGTGCCGTCCGCGAGAGCTACCCCAATCTCCAGGTGGAGGTTGTTAATGGCGGCCAGCCCTACTATAATTACATCGTTTCCGCTGAATAGGAGGTTGCCCGATGAATGTCAAGATAATTACTGACTCCACGTCCGATATCACCAGTGACCTGGCCCAGGAGATGGGCCTTACCGTCATCCCCCTTACCGTCAGCTTCGGCCACGAGTCCTTTCTGGACAGGGTAGAAATAACCACCGACGAGTTCTACCGCCGTCTGTCCACGGAAAACATCTTCCCCACTACCACCCAGCCATCGCCGGCAATCTTCCTTGAAGCCTACGAGAAGCTGGCTGAGGAGACGGATAATATCCTGGTGATAGTCATCTCCGGCAAGCTCAGTGGCACCTATCAGTCGGCCCTAAACGCCAAGGGCATGCTCAAAGGGAAATGCCGCGTGGAGATTATCGACTCCCAGATGACGATAATGGCCCTGGGGATGCTGGCCATCACCGCCGCCAAGATGGCCGAGAAGGGAGCCACTATGGATGAGCTATTGGAAGCCGTTAAGAAGAGAATCCCCCTCCTGCACCCGGCTATGGCCTTTGATACCCTTAAATATCTGGCCAAGGGCGGCCGCATCGGCCGCGCCCAGGGGCTTTTAGGCTCACTGCTCTCAATAAAGCCTATACTCACCCTCAAAGAGGGTGAGGTAGCCCCACTGACCAAGAAGCGCTCCGAGGCAGCGGCGATGGACTACCTGGTTAACCTGGTGGCCGGAATCAAGAACATAGAGGCCCTGTCCCTTGAGCATGGCAACTCGCCGGAGCAGGCCGAAGCGCTTTTCGAGCGCATCAGCGGCATATACCCCAAGGAGAAGATATACCGCTCTACCGTCAGCCCGGTGATAGGCACCTATACCGGCCCCAATTTACTGTCGGTAACCGTCCTGGAGGGCAGCCAGTAACGCCGGGCGTATAACTGCTCTATGACGGTTAAAATCGTTACCGACAGCACCGCCGACATACCGCCATCCATAGCCGAGGCGCTGGACATCAGTACCGTCCCTGTCTATGTCCGCTTTGGCCGGCAGGTCTACCGCGATATTATTGAAATCAGCCACGATGAACTCTACACTAAGTTAGCTGACGACCCTGTCCATCCCACCACCTCCCAGCCGTCGCCGAGCGACTTCGCCACTGTCTACCGCCAGTTGCTACAGCCGGGCGACGAGATAGTCTCCATCCATGTTTCGTCCAAGCTCTCCGGCACCTACAACGCCGCTCTTCAGGGCCGTGAGCTGGTAGAAGGCAGCCACATAGAGGTGTTTGACTCCGGCTCCCTTTCTATGGGCCTGGGACTGACCGTTATGGCCGCCGCCAGGCTGGCTAAGGCTGGGCAAGGGCTTGCGGCGGTGCTGGCAGAGGTTAGGGCGGCCATAAGCCAGAGCCGCGCCTTTGGCCTCCTGGACAGCCTCAAATACCTGGCTAAGGGCGGCCGGGTGGGTAAGGCCAAGGCGCTGGTGGGCGGCCTGCTTAACGTGAAGCCACTCCTGGTTCTCAAGGACGGTGAGCTACACCCCTCCGGCCTGGTCCGCAACCGCCGCCGCGGCCTGGAACGTCTCTTTGAATATGTTAAGGGCGCCCCCAGCCTCCGTGAGGTGGCCATTGTCTACAGCACAGCGCCGGATGAGGCCCAAGCGCTCAAGGAACGCCTGACCGCTGTCATTGATAAGAACCGCATATATATCTCCCAGCTGGGGCCAGCCCTGGGCGTGCACGGCGGCCCGGGCACACTGCTGGTCGCACTGAAAAGGAAGTAAGCCGCCAAAGGCGAAGATCTACGCATGAACGCCGATCCGCTACGCAAGGTTCTGGAGCTTGAGGCCCGCAAGGGCTACCAGGATACGGCTGTATTCGGTGGCCTGGACAGGTTCCTGGTCAGGTGGGCAGCTGAAGTAGCCGCCGCCATCACCAGCCGCCAGCGACTGCGGCACTTCAAAGAACTGGGCCTAGACAAGGCAAACTACGCCCTGATGACCCCTGAGCAGCGCCGGGAGTGGGCCACCCGGGTGCTGGATTTCATCTCCGGGGCCGGGCTACCCCCGCCGGGGAAAAAGAAGAGTTAGCCAGAAACAGCCGTCAAGAAAACCAGCCGTACGGCGGCGAAGCCCACGGCGACCCGGCCCTTAGCCGCTACCTCCCTCGACCAGCCCATAACCCAGCTAAAGGGTATCAGCACTAGTTTAGCAGCCAAGTTCGCCAAGCTGGATGTCAACACCATCCGGGACCTGCTCTATTTCTTCCCCCGCCGTCACCTGGACTACAGCCGCCTAAAGACCATATCCCAACTAACCGAAGGGGACGAGGAAACCATCATCGCCAACGTGTGGCAGGCGCGCCAGGTCATGCTGGGCCGGCGGCGCTCCACGGAGGTTATCGTCGGTGACGAGACGGGCAATGTCCGCGCCGTCTGGTTCAGCAATCCCTACCTGGCCAAGCAGTTGACTACCAACAAGCGGATAGTCTTAAGCGGCCGGGTGGGCCTTTTCAATGGACGGCCCGTCTTTGAGTCCCCGGAGTGGGAAATACTGGAGGAAAAGGAGCTTATCCACACCGGGCGGCTGGTGCCTGTCTACCACCTGACGGCTGGCTTGAGACCGCGTCAGGTAAGGAAACTGATGAAAGAGTTGGTCGATAGCCGGGCCGGACAGGTGGCGGACTTTCTGCCTCCGGAGATGATAGCCCGGCTCCGGCTGCTGGAGCTACCCCAGGCCATAAGCCAGGCCCACTTCCCCGAAGACGAGGGGATGAAGGGGCAGGCCAGGCTTCGCCTGGCCTTTGACGAGCTTGTCCTCCTCCAGTTGGGCGTATTGCGCCGGAAGCGAAACTGGCAGCAAGACCAGCCGACCAGCCCCCTTGCCATTGACACAGCCATCCTGGAAACCTTTTTCAAGGCGGTGCCCTTTGAACTCACCGAAGCGCAGCGCAAGGTAACGGCGGAGATTATGGCCGACCTGGGAAAGGCTGTGCCGATGTCCCGGCTGCTTCAGGGGGAGGTGGGCAGCGGCAAGACAGTGGTAGCCACCGCCGCCCTGCTGATGGCGGCGGCCAACGGTTGTCAGGCTTCCCTGATGGCCCCCACCGAGATACTGGCCGAGCAGCACTTCGCCAGCATCGGCAAGCTGCTGTCTCTGGCCGCCACGGAGGAGACGGCAGACGGCTATCTGAAGAGCTACTCCGGCCTCCTTAAGCGCCCCTTCACGCTGGCCCTGCTGCTGGGCGATAGCAAGGCGGCCGTGAAGAAGGAGCTTAAAAAGCGTATCAAGGCGGGGGAAATAGACATTGTCATCGGCACCCACGCCCTCATCCAGAAGGGGGTGACCTTCAAGCGGTTGGCCCTGGCCGTGATTGATGAACAGCACCGCTTCGGCGTCGGCCAGCGCTCGGCCCTCCGCCAGAAGGGACACAACCCCCACATGCTGGTGATGACGGCCACCCCCATCCCGCGCACCCTGGCGCTGACCCTGTACGGTGACCTTGACCTCTCTGTTATAGACGAACTACCCCCCGGCCGGCAGCCCATTAAAACCAAATGGCTTAAGCCGCAGCAGCGGCAGAGCGCTTACGCCTTCCTCAAGAAACAGATAGCCGGCGGCCGCCAGGCCTTCATCATCTGCCCGCTGGTGGAGGAATCGGAGGCCATCGTCGCCCGAGCCGCCGTAGCCGAGTATGAGAGCCTGTCACGGGAGGTCTTCGCCGAGCTAAGGCTGGGGTTAATTCACGGCCGGATGTCCGCCAAGGAAAAGGACGAAGTCATGCGCCACTTCCACGGCCGCCGGCTCGATATCCTGGTATCCACCCCCGTGGTGGAGGTGGGTATAGACGTGCCCAACGCCACCGTGATGCTGATAGAGAGCGCCGACCGCTTCGGCCTTTCCCAATTGCACCAGTTCCGCGGCCGGGTGGGCAGGGGTGAAGAGCAGAGCTATTGCATGCTGCTTTCAGAGGTTCTTTCAGAGGTAGGCAAGCAGCGGCTGGACGTTATAGAAAGCGTTCAGGACGGCTTCGCCCTAGCCGAAGAAGACCTCAAGCTGCGCGGCCCCGGTGAGTTCTTCGGTACGCGCCAGAGCGGCCAGCCCGACCTGCGCATGGCCCGGCTTTCCGATATCGCCCTGCTGGAGCTGGCCCGGAGCGAAGCCTTGAATATATTCGCCGCCGACCCCGACCTCGGTAAGGCCGGTCACCACCCCCTGGCAAAAGAACTGGCCCGTGTCTGGCCCCAGGCCACCGAGATAAGCTAGCCAGCTAACGGTCAGAGGTGGTACACTCTCCAAGATGAATGCCAAAGCCATTATCATCCTGATTACTATTGTGTCGGCATTATCGGCGCGGCGGCTGCGGTCTGGTACTTCTTCCTGGACGACTGGCTGACGGGCCTGTCACAGACCGACAGCGACAATGCGCCACTGGCCTTTTCACTGGTTAGCAACCTGGAAATACCCTGGGCGCTGGACTTCCTGCCCGATGGCGGCATAGTCCTGACCGAGCGCCCCCGGCCGGATAAGGTATATTGACTCCAACGGAGAGCTGCAGGCCGAGCCGCTGCTTACGGTAAGCGATGTCGCCGCCAGCGCCGAGGGCGGCCTGCTGGGTATATCCGTCCACCCCGGTTTTTCCCAAAACGGCTACATCTACGTTTACCTTACCTACCATGACGATGGCGGTCTGGCCAACCGGGTAGTGCGCTATACATGCAGGGGCTTTCCCTGATCGGCCCTGTCGTCATCATTGACGGCATCCCCGGAGCCTCCAACCACAACGGCGGCAGGATTAAGTTTGGCCCGGACGGCCTGCTCTATGTGCTCACCTCAAACCGCGATGGCCGCGGCCAGCCCACCTCTGTCGACGATCAGCTGGTCGTCATCAATCCCGGCAAGCTCTGAGACAAGGAATGAAGCGGGGCAGTTTGCCCCCTGAAATCCCTCTTTGTGCTATAATTCGGCCATTGAATTCAAGCGGGAACGGTATTTGAGCGGCATATTGGCATTAAGACACAAGATTATCGGCCTTCTCACCGAAGCGGCGGCCAAGGCCCAGGCCGCCGGTAAGTTGCCGGCTGTCACCCTGCCGGATGTAGCCCTGGAGCACCCCCAGAAACCGGAGCACGGCGACTATGCCTCCAGCCTTCCGCTTAAGCTGGCCCGGGCCACCAGGCTCAAGCCGCTGGACATAGCCGGCGTCATCCGGAAGTTCATCCCCGCCGACCCCGCCATTGTTTCAGTGGCGGTAGCGCCGCCGGGCTTCATCAACTTCACCCTGGACAGCGACTGGCTCAGCCGCCAGGTGGAGGAGGTACTGGCCTCGGCGGAGACCTTCGGCAATGTAGACCTGGGCAAGGGCCGCCGGGTACAGATTGAGTTCGTCAGCGTCAACCCCACCGGGCCGCTGCATGTGGGCCACGGCCGCGGCGCAATCCTGGGCAGCGCCCTGGCCAATATCCTTTCGGCCGCCGGCTTTGCCGTGGAGACGGAGTACTATATTAACAACGCCGGCAGCCAGATAGAAGCCTTCAAGCACTCCCTCTACACCCGCTACCAGCAAGCCCTGGGCGTGGATGCCGAACTGCCCGCCAACGGCTACTTCGGCGGCTATATGGCCGACTTGGCGCAGGCGATAATAGCCGAGGATGGTGATAAATACTCCAGGCTGCCGGAGGTGGAGGCGATAGATCGGCTCGGCGAGGTTGGCCTCAAGAAAATGATTGGCCAGATAAAGACCGATCTTGAGCGGTTGGGGGTGACCTTCGACACCTGGTTCAGTGAGCGCTCCCTGTTTAAAAATGGCCAGTACGATACGGCCATGACCCTGCTCAAGGAAGGCGGCTACATAGCCGAAAAGGAGACGGCCACCTGGTTTGTTTCCACCGCCCTGGGGGAGAACAAGGACAACGTGGTGGTGCGCTCCGACGGCTCACCGACATACTTCGCCACCGATATCGCCTACCACTACAACAAGTTCGTTGAGCGCAAGTTTGACCAGGTAATCAACATCTGGGGGGCCGACCATCAGGGTCATGTCTCCCGGATGAAGGCAGTGGTCGGCGCTATGGGTATTGACCCGGAGCGACTTAAAGTGATTATCTCCCAGATGGTTACCCTGCGCCGCGGCGGTGAGCTGGTGCGCATCTCCAAGCGCAGCGGAGATATCATCACCTTAAGCGAGGTCGTGGATGAGGTGGGCGCCGATGTCAGCCGTTTCTTCTTCCTGGCCCGCTCCGCAGACAGCCAGATGGACTTTGATATGGAGCTGGCCAAGAAAGAATCTGCGGAGAACCCGGTCTACTACGTCCAGTACGCCCATGCCCGTATCGCCAGCATACTCACGCTGGCCGCGGAGAGAAAGATAGACTACGCTGATGGCGATGTGTCACTGCTTACCAGCGAGCCGGAGCAGAGCCTTATCCGCAAGATGCTGCTGCTGCCGGAGGTGGTGGAGATGGCCGCTAAAAGTCTGGGCCCGCACCAATTAGCCTACTACGCCCAAGAACTGGCCACGATGTTTCACAGCTTCTACAAACAGTGCCGCGTCATCTCCAGGGACGATGCCGGGCTCAGCAAGGCGCGGCTTAAGCTGGTGGTGGCCGCCAAGATCGCTCTTTCCCGCTGCCTTCACCTGATGGGGATGACGGCGCCGGATACTATGTGACCTAGATTACCAGGCAGGTAACGGTGCGCGTTACGCCGTCTACGGTGTGGATTTTGCTGGTCACCAGGTCGCCGATGTCGGAGAGCGTCTCACGCACCACCACGGCGATGATATCATAAGGCCCGGTGACCGTGTTAACAGACTCCATGCCCTTCAGTTTACCCAGCGCGGCCAGTACTTCCCTGTTCTTGCCCACCGCCGTCTCAATTAAAACAAAGGATTTGGCTGCCATATAACTACCCCCTTATTAGACCAAGGGTTGCCAGTGAAAGAACGGACTGATTATAGTTTGCCACCGGCCCGGTGTCAATGCCTCCTTCACGGTTTAATACGCGAGTCAAGCGAGGTTGACTATTAACATTAGGGGGAAGCGGTCTCTTGACACCTGGTGACAAGCTCGGCTTATAATAGGCGTTCTTAAACAGCATTCAGATATATTTTCGCCTTGTCTCAGAGTGCCGCTAACGGAAATTACGGCACTAACTTTATTAAGGAGAAGGAGGGGCTGCTTTGGAGTATTTTCTTACCGAGCTGCAGCAGACGGTTAAACAAATGACCCGCACTATCGCTGAGGAAAAGATACTGCCGGTAAGGGCCCGGCTGGATGAGAAAGAGGAGTTCCCCTGGGAGATAATGAAGGCCCTGGGCGATACCGACCTTTTAGGCGTGTACCTGCCAGAGAAGTACGGCGGTCTGGGCGGCGGCTGTATGGATCTCTGTGTCGTTGTCGAGGAGCTTAGCCGGGTCTGCAGCGGGGTGGCCGTCAGCTATGCCGTAAACTCGCTGGGCACATTCACTCTGGTGGGCTACGGCAGCGAAGAGCAGAAGCAGAAGTTTCTGCCCGGCATCGCCCGCGGCGACATCCTGACCGCCTTCGCCCTTACTGAGGAAACTGCCGGCAGCGACGCCGGCGGCATCAAGACGACGGCCACGCCGGTTGACGGCGGCTATGTCCTCAACGGCACCAAGTGCTTCATCACCAACGGCGGCGAGGCCAGCCTGTACACCGTCATCGCCCTAACCAATAAGGAAAGGGGCATCCGCGGCGCCAGCGCCATCCTGGTGGAGAAGGACACCCCCGGCTTCACCTTTGGCCGTAAAGAGAAGAAGATGGGCATCCGTTGCTCTTCCACCAGAGAACTGATATTTGAGGACTGCTTCGTCCCCGCCGAGAACCTTATCGGCCGGGAGGGTATGGGCTTCGCCCAGGCGATGCGCCTCTTTGAGCTCTCCCGCCCCGGCATTGGCGCCCAGGCGCTGGGCCTGGCTCAGGGGGCACTGGAGGCGGCCGTGGGGTACGCCAAGGAGCGCGTCCAGTTCGACCACCCCATCATCTCCTTCCAGGCGGTGCAGCATATGCTGGCCAATATGGCTATGGATATTGAAGCGGCCCGGGCACTGGTCTACGCTGCCGCCAGGTCTGTCGATGCCGGTGTCAGCGTCAATATGGAATCGGCCATGTCCAAGGTCTTCGCCTCCGACGTGGCCATGAAGGTCACCACCGACGCCCTCCAGATATTCGGCGGCGTTGGTTATATGCGTGATTACCCCATAGAGAAGATGATGCGGGACGCCAAGATAACGCAGATTTACGAGGGCACCAACCAGGTACTGCGCAACGTCATCGCCTCCGAGCTGCGCAAGAAGAAGTCCTTCTAGAGTCCGGCCTGAGTTTGCAGTCAGCCACCGAATCCGCTTATAATAGGGCTGGCTTTTGGCCTATGCGGGGTGGCCCGTTGCTTGAAATTAATGTTTCCCAGATGCTTAAAGCGCCGGTGGGTACGATGCAGAACCTTGAGATAGCCGATTTGGTATCTATTATGGACAACGAGAGCAAGGTGGAAGGTGAGGTGATGTTGACCCACACCAACCGCGGCATCCTGGCCAGAGGCCGGCTCAAGGCCGGGGCGGAGGCCAGCTGTTGCCGTTGCCTGAAGCTCTTCAACTGCGCCGTAGATTTCAGCTTCGAGGAGGAGTACTTTCCCTCCACGGATATCTTAAGCGGCGCCAGGCTTGCCGGCCCGGAAGAGCCGGATAGCTTCACTATTAATGGACACCATACCCTGGATTTGACCGAGGCCATCCGCCAGTACGCCCTGATGGCCCTACCAATGAAACCGCTGTGCCGCCCGGACTGCGCCGGAGCTGGCGGCGGCCCTTAAGACACGCAGCCCGGAATTAATATCCCAATATTAACGGAGTAAAAATGGCCTTACCAAAACAGAAAACCTCCAAAGAACGCCGACGGAAAAGGCGTAGCCATCACCAGGCGGTCACCGCTTCCATCAAGAACTGCTCCCAGTGCGGCAGCCCTCAGCTAAACCACCATGTCTGCCCCACCTGCGGCAGCTACGCCGGCCGTGAAGTGGTTGAGATGGAAAGCCCCAAGAAAACGAAAAGCGAATAGCCTGGAAGCGGGCTATTAAGGGCTAACGGGGGAATAGCGCTTGAACAAGCCGCCCAGCGTGGCCTATGTCTTCCCCGGGCAGGGTGCCCAGTGGGTAGGCATGGGCAAGGACCTTTACCAGCAGTATGCTCCAGCCATGGAGCTTTTTGATCTGGCCGATGCCACCCTGCGTTTCTCCCTCTCCCGGCTCTGCTTCGAGGGCCCGGAGGATGACCTCAGGCAGACGGAAAACGCCCAGCCGGCCATCGTCGCCGTCAGCCTGGCCACCCTGGCGGCTCTCAAGGAAAAGAAGTGGGCTCTTCCGCAGCCGGCCTATGTCGCCGGCCACAGCCTGGGGGAGTACACTGCCCTGGCCGCCGCCGGCGTTCTGGATGCAGCGTCCACAATCCGTCTGGCCTGGGAACGGGGACGGCTTATGCAACAGGCGGGCCAGATAAACCCCGGCGGCATGGCTGCCGTCATCGGGCTCAGCCAGCACCAGGTGGCCGACCTCTGCGCCGAGACCGGCACCCAGATCGCCAACATAAACTGCCCCGGTCAACTGGTGATTAGCGGCGCGGCGGATAAACTTGCCAGGGCCATAGAACTTGCCCGGGAGAGGGGCGCCCACCGGATCGTTCCCCTGGTGGTGAGCGGCGCCTTCCACACGCCGCTGATGCAGCCGGCGGTAGACTGTATGGCCGAGGTTATCGCCAGCCTCAAATTCAGTCCCCCGCAGGTGCCCATCATCGCCAACACCAGCGCCCAACCACTGACCACCGCCGCAGATGTCAAGGAAGAGCTATTGCGCCAACTCACGAACAGCGTCCGCTGGCAGGCATCAGTTGAGTACATGATTTCAAACGGCGTGGACACATTTATTGAAATCGGGCCGGGCCGGGTATTAAGCGGCCTGATCAGACGGACAAGCAAGACCGCCCATACGGTAAATCTCGGTGACGCCAGGGCCATCAACGGGTTCGGCATGCAAAGGGAGGCCTTCTGATGGATTTAACAGATAAGGTGGCCGTCGTTACCGGCGCTGGCCGTGGTATAGGCCGGGCCGTCGCCCTCAGCCTGGCCCAAGCCGGGGCCAGGGTAGTGGTCAACAGCACCGGCCAGACGGCGGCCAGCGTAGCCGCAGAGATAAAAGCCGCTGGCGGACAGGGAGTGGCCGTGGTGGCTGACATAAGATCACCCCTGGAGGCCACCAGGCTAGTGGAAGCAACCCTGGCTGAGTACGACCGGCTGGACATCCTGGTTAACAACGCCGGCATCAACCGTGACCGGCTGGTGATGAGGATGTCCGATGAGGAATGGGGGGACGTGCTCCGGGTTAACCTCACCGGCGTCTTTCTGTGCACCAGGGCGGTGCTTAAAGCGATGATGAAGCAGCGCTGGGGCCGGATTATCAACATGACCAGCGTCGTCGGTCTGACGGGCAACGCGGGCCAGGCCAACTACGCCGCCGCCAAGGCCGGTATCATCGGCTTCACCCGCTCCGTGGCCAGGGAGGTGGCCCTGCGAGGCATCACGGTCAACGCCATCGCCCCCGGCTTCATTGAGACCGATATGACCCGACAGATACCGGAAGGCCCCAGGGAGGAACTCCTGAAACGCATCCCGCTGGGTTCAGCGGGCACCCCTGCTGATGTGGCCGCGGCGGCCGTCTTCCTGGCCTCCGAGGGGGCCAAATACATCACCGGCCAGGTGCTGTCCGTGGACGGCGGCATGGTGATGGCTTAGATTTGCAGAAGGCTTGTGCCCGGTTTACTTATTAACCCGGAGTGCGCTGCTCCTCCACTGTGTAGTGGAAGTACCAGGCCCAGTTATTGCCGTGGAATCTATCAGATAATGTTATGCTGCGCCTTGTCAAAATGTCCGAAACTCACTTAACCTCCCTATTACCAGCTTTTGAGGTTGAAACCGCCTGTCAATTGACCCTCCTCCGTCTATCTGCTAAACTCAATGCCGAACGGATGTCTGATCACCAGGGGTAAGCGAGTACATGGCGGGAGAACGTCGCCGGGCAAGGGGCCTTGCCCTCCAGGCACTTTACGAGATTGATTCTGTCGGCCATACGGCGGATGTGGTACCGGACAGGCTGATTCGGGAGCAGAAACTGTCCGAGGAAAACGATAAGTTTGTCCGCCGGCTGGTGGCGGGCGTCATCCAGAACCGCAGTGAGATAGACGCCAGTATAGAGAAATTCGCCCCTGCCTGGCCCATCCAGCAGACACCCGTCATAGACAGAAATATCCTCAGACTTGCAATATTTGAGCTATTAATTGATAATGAGGTGCCGGTGAAGGTGGCCATAAACGAGGCCGTTGAGCTGGCTAAGAAATTCGGTGGCGATAATTCGGCCAGGTTCGTTAACGGGGTCTTGAGTTCGGTTAGCAGCCTGGCCACAAGATAGATACATAGGGAGGTTAGAGCTTGTGGCAACCGTCTTAGAGCGCATAAAGAAGATAGTCGTTGAGCAACTGGGAGTGGAGGAACAGGATGTGGTGCTCAAGGCTAGCTTTTCCGACGATTTAGGTGCAGATTCCCTGGACCTGGTAGAGCTTATAATGGCCCTGGAGGAGGAATTCAGCGAGAAGGCTCAGAAGGTAGAAATACCGGATGAGGACGCTGAAAAGATCCTCACCATCCAGAACGCCCTGGACTACATCCAGAGCAAAGGCGTGAAAGACAGCTAGCCAGGGCGGTTCTCTCGAAAGTTATGCGCAGACCTTCAGATGAAGGTCTGCCACCGCTTTTAGCCCCCTGATTTGCCGGTGGTGGGTGTTTGGGCCATATGCGGCACCGGCGTACTCACATAGCGGGCCACGATGCGGCGGAAATGGTAACCGTAGACACTGAAGGTTACCGAAAGAGGAAGCGATCTCGGCCTGCGGAACAGGGTTGAAATAAGCAGCTTCCAGTAATACCACCTGCCTCTATCTTTTACCCCCAGCAGCCACAGAGAACGGACAAAGGCCTTTATATGGTAGAACTCCAGCCGGGGCCGCGTTTTCACCTGCGGCCTGTACTCACGGAGGAATGTCTTCACCCGTTCATAGTACTGCTTCGGGGAGTATATACTCTCCAGTATCTGCTTGTAGCCGTCAATTAGCGTCTGGTAGTTCATCCGGGGGACGAAGTTCATGGCGTAGTCGCTGTTGTCACCGGTAAAGCGGCCTAACAGCCGGTTCTCTTTCTTCAGGCGCTGGTAAAGCCGGGTGCCGCGGGGGGCATTGAGCAGGCCGACCATAGCGGTGACGATGCCGCTCTTCTGGATGAAGTTTATCTGGCTCTTGAAGATGGACAGCGGGTCGCTGTCAAAGCCCACGATGAAGCCTCCCTGAACCTGAAGGCCATGGTGCTGTATCCTCTTGACGGCGGCCACCAGGTCTACCTGCTGGTTCTGCTGCTTGTTACACTCGGCCAAGCTCTCCTCGTTGGGCGTCTCCACGCCAACGAAAACGGCGTCAAAGCCGGCGGCGGCCATCAGGCGCATCAACTCGTCGTCATCGGCCAGGTTTATGGAAGCCTCCGTAGAAAGGACAAAGGGATACCTCTTACGCCGGCGCCACTCAATTATGGCCGGCAGAATCTCCGTCTTCAGCTTCTTCTTATTACCGATGAAGTTGTCGTCAACGAAAAAGACGCTGCCGCGCCAGCCGTGACGGTACAGGGAGGCCAACTCGTTAAGCACCTGATCCTTGCTCTTGGTGCGCGGCTTACGCCCGTTCAGCACGACGATATCACAGAACTCACAGTCGTAGGGGCAGCCGCGCGAATACTGGATGTTCATTGAGGAGTATTTTTTCATATCCACCAGCGACCACAGTGGAATGGGCGTCTTCTCTATATCCGGCCGCTCCGGGGAGGTGTATTTGCGCTGCGGCTGTCCCCGCTCCAGGTCGGCCAGGAACAACGGCAGGGTTACCTCGGCCTCGTCAAGGATGAGGTGGTCAACACCGCTGAATTCCTCCGGCTCGGTGGAAAATAGAGGCCCGCCGGCGACAACAGCCGTGCCCAGCCTCTGGCTGCGGGCGATTATCTCCCTGGCCGAGTCTGCCTGAACGGCCATAGCGCTCAGGTAAATATAGTCGGCCCATCTTATATCCTCATCGGTTAGGTCGGCCACATTCATGTCCACCAGCTTCTGGGACCAGCCGGCCGGCATCATGGCGGCGATGGTAAGCAACCCCAGCGGCGGGAAAGAGGCCTTCTTGGAGATGAACTTAAGCGCGTGCCGGAAACTCCAGAAGGTATCCGGATAGCGGGGATATACCAGAAGTATCTTCAAAACAACCACCCCTCCCATTCACAACCGATTGAAGGGCTATATTATAGCAGCCCCCATTGCTAGTTTGTAAAGGGTCTTCTAGCCCATCTCCCCTAAAATATCTTCCAGAACCTTCCGCCACTCCCCGCCCAGGCGCTTTGAGTCCAGCCTCATCTGGCGGCGGCCTGCTTTAATACCGTCTTTAAGCACCGGCTCCAGCTTCTTCCTGTCCAGCTCAAGGCCGGGCAGCAGTTGCAGCAATATCTGCCCCGCCTCGCTGGTGATGGATTCCACCCCGGCCCTGGCGCCCAGCACCTTGATTTTCACGGCATAGAGCAGGTTGGCCACCTCCGCCGGCGGCGGACCGAACCGGTCGTTAAAATCAGCGGTCATCTCCGCCGCCTGCTCCGGCCTGGTCATCCCGATCAGGCACCGGTATAGGCTCAGGCGGGTGTCCACATCGGTCACATAGTCCTCCGGAATGAAGGCAGGTAGCGGCAGGGCGATGGTCGGCGGTGGCAGCCGTGACGACTTTATCTCCTCCACCGATTTCCCGGCCCGGCGGGCCTTAAGTTCTTCCACCGCCTCAGCCAGCAGCCGGGTGTACAGGCTGAAACCCACGGAGTTGATATGGCCGCTCTGGGCGGCGCCGAGAAGGTTGCCGGCGCCCCTTATCTCCAGGTCTTTCATAGCGATGCCAAAACCGGCCCCCAGTTCGGTGGCCTCAAATATCGTCCGCAGGCGCTTCTCCGCCTCCGGCGAAAGTCGCTTGCCCTGCTCGTAGAGAAAGTAGGCATAGGCCAGGTTGGCGCCGCGGCCCACCCGCCCCCGCAGTTGGTAGAGCTGAGTCAGGCCGAACCTGTCGGCCTGGTTGACAATCAGTGTGTTGGCGTTGGGCACATCCAGGCCGGACTCAATGATGGTGGTGCAGACCAGGACATCGACATCACCGCGGCTGAAATCAGCCATCACCTCCTCCAACCTGTGCTCCGGCATCTGGCCGTGGCCGATGGCCAGCCGGGCCTCCGGCAGCAGCTTCGTAAGCTGAGCGGCGATGGGCTCAATGTTTTGCACCCGGTTGTGCACGAAAAAGACTTGGCCGTTTCGCTCAATCTCCCGGAGGACGGCCTCCCGCACCAGTTGCTCATCCCAGGCAGCGACATAGGTCTTGATGGGCAGTCTCTCCTCCGGCGGCGTCTCTATGGTGCTCATATCCCGCACCTCGGTTAGCGACATATGCAGGGTGCGCGGGATGGGTGTGGCGCTCAGGGTGAGGATATCCACCTCCCGCCGCATCTTCTTCAAATGCTCCTTGTGGGTCACGCCGAAGCGCTGCTCCTCATCGATTATTATCAGCCCCAGCTCCTTGAAGACCACATCCGGCTGGAGCAGGCGGTGGGTGCCGATGACGATGTCCACGCCACCGCCGGCCAGACCCTGGAGTATATCCTGCTGCTCTCTATGGGTGCGGAAGCGGCTCAACACCTCCACTTTGATGGGGAAAGCGGCCATCCGCCCCAGGAAGGTGTTGTAGTGCTGCTGGGCCAGTACCGTCGTCGGCACCAGCACGGCCACCTGTTTACCATCCATCACCGCCTTGAAGGCGGCGCGTATGGCCACCTCCGTCTTGCCGTAGCCGACATCGCCCAGGATGAGACGGTCCATCGGCCGGGTGGCCTCCATATCCTGCTTGACATACTTCTGCACCGTTACCTGGTCTTCGGTCTCAACATAGGGGAAGGAAGCCTCGAACTCCTGCTGCCAGACCGTATCCGGCGAGAAGGCGAAGCCGGGGGCGACCTCCCGTGCGGCGTAAAGGCCCAGCAACTCTTCGGCTACCTCAGCCGCCGCCTCACCGGCCTTCCGCTTGGCCCGGTTCCACTCCTGGCCGCCCAGCCGGTTAAGTGTCGGCGGCTTGTCACCGGCGGCGATGTAGCGGCTCACCCGGTCAATCTGGTCGGTGGGCACATAGAGACGGTCGCCGGCGGCGTACTCCAGGACGAGATACTCGCGGCGGCTGCTATCGGCAGCCATAATAGTGATACCGCCAAAGCGAGCCAGGCCGTGGTCAACATGGACAACGAAGTCCCCCGGGGTTATATCAACGAAAAGGCGGCGGCGGGCTACAGCCCGCTTCTTCACCCGGCGTCTCTGCTTGATGAAACCGAATAGCTCGGCGTCGCTGTAGAAGTGGCTGCCGTCCATGACCCAGCCGTGGGCCAGGGCGCCCTGTACCAGCGTCACGGAGCCGGACGGCGGCTTCTGCTTAACATCCTCAACCGGAGTGACGGTGACACCCTCTGCGGCCAGCAGCTCGGACAGCCGGCTGGCCTGATAGCTGTTGATTATAAGCCGCTGCCCGGAGCCGATGAGGGGCTTCACCTTTTTGAAAAAGGCGGGCAGGCGCCCGGTGTAATTGGTGGCGACGGTGAAATCAAGATGGTGGCCGCGGCTGCTTTCCTCCCCCCAGGAGGCAAACACCAGGCCTCTCCTGTTCTCAAGCCTTTTTTCCAGCTCCGCCCAGGTGAAATAGGGCCGGGGGAAGTTCGCGGGCAGTTCCCCCCGCTTCAGCTTATCAGCGCGCAGGCCTTCGGCTTCGGTCTCCAGGAATGCTACCGCCTGGCTGATGGCCGCCGGCTCGTCAAGCACCACCAGTCCGTTTTGGGGCAGGTAGTTCAGAACGCTGTCATCGTTGAACAGGGCGGCATAGAACTTGAGGTAATCCGGCCGCTGCCCCCCCCTTAGTTGCTCTATCTCTCCGGCCATCTGGCGGCAGGCTTCGGCGGAGCAAGCGGAGAGGTCAATGGTGGCCAGGGCTGCCACCGCTTCTCGGGGCCGCGTGTATGGCGCCAGGACCTCGGCCGCCGGGCCTATCTCTAACGAGGACACCGGCACGAAGGAGCGCTGGCTCTGCGGGTCAAAGAAGCGGAGGCTGTCTATAGTGTTGCCGAAGAACTCCAGCCGCACCGGCCGTGCGGCGTTGGCTGGGTATATATCCACTAGGCCGCCGCGGCGGCTGATAGCACCGGGCACCTCCACCAGGCTTTCCACCCGG
>DAOUZU010000095.1 GCA_030665535.1 Dehalococcoidia bacterium | reverse complement strand
AGCACGGGTGGAAAATCACACCCAGATTACAGTCTATAAGGGCGCCGAGTTACAGGAATTTGAAGGCGCGGTTGGTAATTTCAGCGCTACCTTCACCACCGCAGGCCAGGGCCACACGCTGGCGGCTGGGGCGGTGATTGTAGCCACCGGCGGCCAGGAGTATAAGCCAAACGAGTACCTCTACGGCCAGGACGAGCGGGTCATTACCCAGTTAGAGCTGGAGGATAAAATGTCCCGCGGCGAGCTTGGGACCAAAACAGTGGTTATGATACAATGCGTCGGCTCCCGTGATGAAGAGCACGCCTACTGCAGCCGGCTGTGTTGTGTGCAGGCTATAAAGAACGCCACCAGGATTATGGAAAAAGACCCCGGCGCCAATGTATTTGTTCTCTACCGTGATATGAGAGCCTATGGATTCAACGAGGCCCACTACTCCCGGGCCAGGGAGCTTGGCGTCCGCTTCATCCGCTTTGAACAGGACGAGAAACCGGAGGTCTCCGAGGAGGCTGGGCGGCTCAAGATATCGGTGAGAGACCCTATCCTGGATATTAAGCTGAATATCGCCGCCGACCTGCTGGTGCTCTCAGCGGGGGTGCTCCCCGGAGAGGACACACAGGACCTGGCTAAGAAGATGAAACTGCCGCTTACCGAGGATGAATTCTTCCTGGAGGCACATATCAAGCTCAGGCCGGTGGACTTCTCTAACGATGGTATCTTCCTGGCCGGCCTGGCCCACAGCCCCAAGCTGCTGGACGAAACCATCGCACAGGCCAGTGCCGCCGCCGCCAGGGCCTCGGCCATACTCTCCAAGGATGAGATAGAGCTTGAGGCCTGCATCTCCCAGGTGTTGGACGACAACTGCGACGGATGCGCCTACTGCGTAGACCCCTGCCCCTTTGACGCCGTCACTCTGATTGAGTATATGAAAGACGGCATGGTAAAAAAGACAGTGGAATCAGACCCGGCGAAGTGTCACGGTTGCGGCGTCTGTATGGCAACCTGCCCCAAGAAGGGCATACGAGTGCGTAACTTCAGCCTGGACCAGATATCGGATATGGTTGAGGCCGCTATGGGTACAGCCTAAGAGTAGAAGGGAATATGACAGAACCAATGACACAGGAAAAAACGGAAGAGAAAAAAGAAGAAGCATACGAGCCTTTAATAATCGGCTTTTGCTGCAATTGGTGTTCCTATGCCGCCGCTGATTTAGCCGGCGTCTCACGAACGCAGTACCCGCCCAACATACGCGTCATTCGGGTGATGTGTTCCGGCATGGTTCACCCCAACCTGGTTATGGACGCCCTTACCAAAGGCGCCGACGGTGTGCTAATCTGTGGTTGCCACCCCGGCGATTGCCACTACCGGGAAGGTAACCTGACGGCAAAGAAAAGGGCCGATGCCATTGACCTGATGCTGGAAGATTTTGGACTGGAGCCGGAGCGGTTCCGTCTGGAGTGGATTTCCGCCTCAGAAGGCAAGAGATTCGCCCAGGTGGTAACCGAGATGGTAGATGAACTAAAAAAACTGGGGCCCAGTCCGTATAAAGCTGGATAGAGGAAGTCCGAATGGAACTGGCACGCAATTTTGATGGAAGTAAATATATGTGGGACGGGAGGAGCTATAGTAATGAGCAGGAGATGAATGATACAAAAAAGGCGTACCTGGACAAGGGATTTGAAGTCCAGGTAGTCGAAGAGGAAAAACAGTATTTCCTCTTCAGCCGACGGTTAGTCGCAGAAGTGGTTGTTGAAGGACAGCCGCAATAAAAAAGGAGGAATAACCATGGTAAAAGTAGCTGAAGAGTGGTTTGCGGTATGTGGAGGTTGTGAAATATCCATCCTGGACATCGGTGAACCGCTGCTGGACCTGCTGCCTCAGCTTGATTTTGTCCATATCCCTGTATTGATGGACCACAAGCTGTTCGGGCAGACTGGTGAGGGAACCAAGATAGATATCCCCAAGGCGGATGTCGGTATTATCACCGGCGGCATCCGTAACGAGGAGAACCGGGAAGTAGCCCTGGAGATGAGAAAGAAGTGCGACATTATCATTTCCCTCGGCTCTTGCGCCAACTTTGGCGGTATCCCGGCGCTGGCCAATATGTATCCCAACGAAGCGATATTAGATACCGTATACAGCACCACGGCCAGCACTGAGGCTGCCGATGCTCCCAGCAACGTACCGGCGCTTACCGATCGCGTCTACTCGGTGAATGAGGTAATCAAGGTTGATGTCAGTCTACCCGGCTGTCCTCCCGTCCCCGATTGGATAGTAACCGCCTTGGTCTCCCTCCTGGAGAGCAAGCCCTTCAGCCTACCTGAGAAGAGTGTCTGCGATGTCTGTCCCACTGTCAGGGAAAAGAAAACGGATTCCACCACGCTACGGAGGCCGTTGCAGAACGCCGAGTTCACCACAGGCCGCTACGATAACATGCGCTGCCTGAATGAGCAGGGTATCCTGTGTCTGGGCCCGGCCACAAGGGCCGGCTGTAACTACTCTGCTTTTGCCTCTGCCGAGGAGCAGGTACCGCGCTGCGTCAAGGCCTATATGCCCTGCCGCGGCTGTTTCGGTCCTATCCGCCCCGGCGCCAACCCAATGGTCGATATGATGGGTGCTATCTCTTCCATCGGGCTTGATCCCAAGCAGATAGAAGACAGGATGGCCACCTTCAACCGCTTCATCGGTTCGGGCCGGTTGCGCCCACTGCCGACACGAAGGTAAATAACAGCTTAACTAACTAAGGAGGGTTAAAAGTGAAAACATTAACTATTCAACCGGTGACAAGGATTGAGGGTGGCGCAAAAGTGACCATCCAGCTTGACGATGCTGGCAATGTGGCCGATGCCAAGATGCATATCCTGGAGCTTCGCGGCTTTGAGAAGTTTTGCGTCGGCCGGCCGGTAGAGGAGATGCCGCGCATTACCACCCGTATCTGCGGTGTCTGCCCGATGTCTCACCACCTGGCGGCAGCCAAGGCGGCTGATGCTGTCTTCGGCGTTACACCGCCACCGACGGGCCGAAAGCTGCGTGAGTTGGCTAACTCCGCCGCCTACCTGGAAGAGCATATTCTGCACTTCTACTTCCTGGCCGGTGCAGATTTCGTAATGGGACCCGATGCTGACTATTCGGTGCGCAATGTATTCGGCATTGCCGGCGCCAACCCGGATCTTGGTCGCAAAGTGGTCAAGATGCGTCACATGGGTGCCAAGATGGTGGAAACCATCTGCGGCAAGGCAATCCATCCGGTGGCCGCTGTCCCCGGTGGTTTCTCAAAACCACTTACAGAGGAAGAGAGAAAACAGCTGCTGGAGATGGCCAAAGAGCAGCTTGAGTTCGCCAAGTTCACTATTTCCTTTGCTAAGGAGAGCATCTTCCCCAAATACCTGGATGTCGTGAAAACGCTGGGCGTTATTGAGACCGGCTTCCTGGGTACCGTGGACAAGGACGGTGCTTTGAACCTCTACGACGGCAAGCAGAGGATGATGAAACCCGATGGTTCCTACGAGGATTTTGAGGCCAAGGACTATCTGGACTACATCTCCGAGCTTGTTGTGGACTGGTCTTACGTCAAGTTCCCCTACAACAAGAAGTGGGGCGAATTCAGCATGGATCTTGAAAACCCGGTGGGCGTGTACAGGGTGAATACCCTGGCTCGGATAAATGTCTGCGACAAGATATCCACGCCGCTCGCTCAGAAGGAGCTTGAAGAGTTCCGCGCCGCCTTCGGCCGACCGGCCCAGTTGACACTGCTCTACCATTGGGCCAGGCTGATTGAGCTTCTATACAACGCTGAGCGTGTCTTAGAGCTGCTCAACGACCCGGACATCACCGGCACCGAGACAAGGGTACCGGTTACGCCGCGAGCGGCCAGGGGCGTTGGCATTGTTGAGGCGCCGCGGGGAACCCTCATCCACGACTACACCACCGACGAGAAGGGTATCCTGACGGACTGTAATCTTATCGTGGCCACGGTGCAGAATAATGCCGCTATGAATATGGGCGTTAAGAGCGCTGCCACGATGCTCATAAAGAACGGGGTGTACGATGAGACCATCCTTAATCAGGTAGAAATGGTTATTCGCGCTTACGACCCGTGTCTGTCCTGCGCCAGCCACGATCTTGACGGCCGCATTGCCGTTAAACTGGATATCGTGGACGCCAAAGGGGAGATATTGGATACCATGACGAGCTAGCCTGGTATATATGGATTACGTTCCAGAATATTACCAGAAGTCAACGCTCGTACTGGGTGTGGGCAATACGCTGTTCGGCGACGACGGATTTGGCCCGGCAGTGGCAGATTACCTTAACGACCACTGCCGGGTCCCGTCTGACGCCGCCGTTTTAGATATTGGCACCGGGGTCAGGGAGATACTGTTTGATATTATCCTCAGCGAGCGTAGGCCGAAGAGGATAATCGTCGTGGATGCCCTACAATGCGGCCGGGA
>DAOUZU010000009.1 GCA_030665535.1 Dehalococcoidia bacterium | reverse complement strand
TGGCCTGAGCGGAGAGGATGGTGGCCACCAGCAGCTCTAGGGGGTTTGCGTGCTTGAGGGCGATGCTGGCGCCGGGGTACTCCTTCTCCAGTCTCTTTATCACCTCGGCGGCCTGCGCCGCTGGTTTATCAGCAACAATTCCTGACATCGTCCGGCCATTATACAGAGGCCCCGGCTACCTGGCAAAGAACGGATAGCCTTGAAATCACCTTAGCTGCTATAATAAACCTATGGTCGTTAAAGGTAAGAAACAGGCCGCCAAGACCATAATGATACAGGGCACCTCTTCCAACGTGGGCAAGAGCGTCATTGTAGCGGCCCTGTGCCGCATCTTCAAGCAGGACGGCCTCAAGGTGGCCCCCTTCAAGGCGCAGAATATGGCCCTCAACGCCTTCGTCACCAGCGAGGGCGGCGAGATTGGCCGCGCCCAGGCGGTGCAGGCAGAGGCCGCCGGCATCCCCGCCAGCATCCATATGAACCCGGTGCTCATCAAGCCGGAGGCCGATTCCCACTCCCAGATAGTCGTCCACGGCAAGGCCACGGAGAGCATCTCCGCCGCCGATTACTATAAGCGCGCGCCCCTGCTTCTGGAGAAGATAAGGGAATCATTCGGGCGGCTCTCCTCAGCCTACGATGTTATCGTCATCGAGGGGGCCGGTAGCCCCGCCGAGATCAATCTCAAGGAGAGGGAGATAGTCAACATGCGTATGGCCAGGGAGGCCTCATCCCCGGTGCTGCTGGTGGGCGATATAGACCGCGGCGGCGTCTTCGCCTCTCTGGTGGGCACTCTTGAGCTGCTCACCGAGGACGAGTGCCGTTATGTAAAGAGCTTCATCATCAACAAGTTTCGCGGCGATATCAGCCTGCTTCAGCCGGCCATAGACTTCCTTGAAGAACGCACCGGCAGACCGGTGCTGGGCACCATCCCCTACTTCCGGGATATTTCCATCGCCCAGGAGGACTCCGTCTTCCTGGATGAAATGGGCCAGCGCCCGCCCACAGATGATCTGGATATCGTGGTCGTCCGCCTGCCCCGCATCGCCAACTACGACGACTTCGACCCCCTGGAGGAAGACGGCGCCCGGTTACGCTATATTACAAAGGCCGCTGAGCTGGGCAATCCCGACCTCATCATCCTGCCCGGCACTAAGAGCACCTTCGCCGACCTAGAGTTCCTTAACCAATGCGGCCTTTCGGAGCGCATTACACAGAAAGCCGAAGGCGGTACGCCGGTTATCGGCGTCTGCGGCGGCTACCAGATGCTCAGCCGGTCCATCAACGACCCTGAAAGGGTTGAATCCGAAAGTGAAAGCGTCCCCGGCCTGGGCCTGCTGCCTGCGGTGACCACCTACGCCCGTCAGAAGGCCACCAGCCAGGTCAAAGGCCGCATAACCGCAGATAGGGGCCTTCTCTCCGGAATGGCCGGTCAGGAGCTAATTGGTTATGAAATACACATGGGCCAGACGCAGACCGAGGGCGGTTTAAGCCCCTTCCGCATCTACCAGACACCGGAGGGCGCAGTTGACTACGATGACGGCACGATGAACGCCTCCGGTACGGTGCTGGGCACCTACATGCACGGTATCTTTAATAACAGCGGCTTCCGGCAAGGCCTGCTCAACTGGCTGCGCCGCCGCCGCGGCCTTGAAGAGAGTTGGGGAGCCGGCATAGATAAGGAGAAAGAGTACAACCGCCTGGCCGACCTGGTGCGCCGTAACCTGGATATGAAACGCCTCTACGAGATTATGGAGAGCGGCGTTTAGCCCGGCCCGGTTGCGATACTACCTTAAGCGTTTCCCGGCGGGAGTATCCCAGTAACGGCGGCCTATTTCTTGCCGCCTTTTTTCATATCCAGCAGCCTGGCCATAACATCGGTCAGCTTTATCTCGCCGATCAGCTTTTTCTTCTTATCAACAACGGCCACCTCAACCACCTCTTCACTGGCCATAAGGTTCAGGGCGTGAGCCAGCGTATCTTCCCCTTGTACTGTAACCGCCGTTGAGACTATATCGCCAATTTTGTTGGATTGGGCCAGCTTGAGAAACTCAAAGGCTTCAAAGGCTTCGACGCCGCGAGTAAAATCATGCCGCTCCTGGCCAACGCCTATCTTAAGCCGAACCCAGTTAAGCAGGTGCCTTATCTTGACCAGCCCCTTAAGCTGATCACCCTTACCGACGACATACAGTACATGCGTCTCCGGCTGAGAGGCGAAGCGGCGGATGGCCGCCTCAATACCGTCGTCTTCGCTTACGGCATTGGCCTGCGAGCAAGGTTGGCATATTTCGCTGACCTTTGTTTTCTGCATCCAAGCGTTCCTTTCTTAAGGCGCCGCGCGGCCTGGCCGGGCCGGCCGCCTAGTCATGGGTTTTTTTAACGTAGACCTTTATCTCGCCACCGGCTTCCTCAGCACCCAGGAACTCGTGCCCGGTGGCCTCCGTCCAGGCGGGCATATCCGCCTTTATGCCTATGTCATCGGCAACGACCTCCAGCACCTGCCCCGTCTTCAGCTCCTTTATCTTCTGGGCCGTTTTGACGATGGGCATGGGACAGTACAACCCCATACAATCCAGGCTCTGGTCTGCTTTCATTTTGCTCTCCCCGCTAATAGCTATATGAAAAGGGATACCTTGGCCTTGCGGGCCTCGCCCAGGTAATAGGCGGCGCCCACCGTAGCATCCACCTCGCTGCGGAAGGCGTCCTCTGGAACGCCCATCACCCCGCAACTGGTGGAACAGGCCAGCAGCTTCACGTCCATCTCTTTGCACATGGTAATGAACTCGTCTATGGTAGGCATATTGACGTCCTTCATCAGCCCCCTCATCATCCAGGTGCCCAGGCCCATCATATTGTACTTGGAAAGGGTCAGCCGCCTGGAGCCGCCGCGGTTTAAAAGATTGAGCATCTTGCGCGCCAGGCCCTTGCTCTTGATGCCGCCCTCGTTCTTCTTGACTATATTCAGCCCCCAGAAGGTGAAGAACATAGTTACTTCCATCCCCATACTGGCCCCGGTGGTGGCCAGCATAAACCCGGCCAGGGCGCGGTCCAGGTCGCCGCTGAACATGACTATGGTCATCTTCTCTTTTTCAGCCATGTGAGTCTCCTAGTCCCCATCCGGTATGCATACAGCCGTACCGCAATGGGGGCAAACCTTTACATCGGTAGCCACCAACCCCTCGCAGCTAGTGCATTTTATAAACGTAACCTCACAGGGCTTGCAGAACTGCGAGCCGCCCTCCGTCTCCTCGTCACAATAGGGGCATACACGCTTGGTCTCTTCACCGTTTGACAGCGTCATTTCTTGCCTCCTCCTTTGCCTTTTTGCTTGCTCCGGTAGTCATCTATGGCTTTGTGCAGCGCCTGGGCGCCCAGGTTGGAGCAGTGGAGCTTGTTCTTGGGTAGCCCCTCAAGCTCCTTGGCTACCTTGCCCGGCGTTATCTCCATAGCCTCGTCAAGGGTCTTGCCGATAGCCATATCGCTTACCATGCTGGATACGGCTATAGCCGCCCCGCAACCGAAGGTCTTGAACTTGACGTCCTCCAGGCGGTTGTCCTTAACCTTAATGTAGAAGGTCATCATATCCCCGCAGACGGGGTTGCCCTCCTCGCCGATGCCGTCGGCGCCTTCAATATCCCCGACATTATGCGGGCTCATGAAGTGCTCCATTACCTTGTCACTGTATATAGGCATGCAAAACCCTCCCTTATCTCACTTAACGTATTTGGCATAAAGTGGCGACATCTGCCGCAGCCTCTCGACGACGGGCGGCATCATCTCCAAGACATAGTCTATATCGTCATCATTAGTATCTATGCCCAGGCTGAAGACGATTGAGCCCTGGGCCAGCTCGTCGGCCACCTCCATGGCGCTGAGCACATGTGACGCCTTGAGCGCCCGCGACGTGCAGGCCGAGCCGCTGGAAACGGCTATACCCTTTGAGTTCAACAGCATCAGCATTGCCTCGCCCTCAATGAAATGGGTGACGAAGCTGGCGTTTCCCGGCAGCCGGTTGGTGGGGTGGCCGGTGACATCGGTGTGGCCCAGCCGGGGCGGCAGTTCCTTCAGCAACCGGTTGCGCAGCCGTGACATCTGTTTGGCTCTGTCGGCAAGATTATCCTTGGCCAGCTCAGCCGCCTTGCCTAGGCCGACGATGGCGGCGATATTCTCTGTACCCGGCCGCCGCCCCTCCTCCTGGATACCGCCATCCAGCTGGGGCAAAATCCTCACCCCTTTGCGCACCCAGAGGGCAGCTCCTCCCTTGGGACCGTAAAGCTGGTTGCCGGCCAGGCTCAGGGCGTCCACGCCCAGATCGTCCACGCTTATTTCCAGCTGGCCGGCGGCGGCTACGGCATCCGTATGAAAGACTATCTCATGCTCTTTAGTAATACGGCCTATTTCCTTTATGGGCTGTAAAGTGCCCACCTCGTTGTTGGCCATCATTATGGAGACCAACACCGTATCCGGCCGCAAGCGGCGGCGCACTTCAGCCGGGTCTACAGCGCCGTACTTGTCCACCGGCACCAGGCTCAATTCAAAGCCCATCTTCTCCAGCGTCCGCGCCGAGTGCATCACGGAGAAATGCTCTATGGCAGAGACGACCAGGTGTTTGCCCTTTTTCTGTCGGGCCAGCGCCAATCCCTTGACGGCCAGGTTGTTACTCTCCGTACCGCAACTGGTGAAGGTAACATCGTTGCCGGTGGCGCCGATAAGCCGGGCCACCTGATTCCGGGAAGCCGCCAAAGCCTCCCGGGCGGCGTCTCCCCAGTCGTGCAGTGAAGAGGGGTTGCCGAAAAGCTCGTCCAGATAGGGCAGCATAGTCTGACGCACCTCGGGCAGAACGGGGGTAGTGGCCGCGTTATCCAGATAGACTTTTCTCATATTAAATCTCCTTAAGCGCCCGCCCCTTCCGGCGGTAGACCGGTTTAAGGATATACCTGGTTACCCTCATCGTCTTCCAGTACAATGGCGTCCAGCGGGCAGCTTTTGGCCGCCTCCAGCAGGGTCTCGTCATCAACGGCGGAGGCATCCAGGACGACCGCCTTGCCTTCCTCGTCCAGCTTAAAGACATCCGGCGCCACGCCGATACAATAGGCCATACCGGTGCATTGTTCCCTGTCTACCCTTACCTTCATCATTCTCTCCCCGGTGAGCACCCGCATGTCAGGCTATGGCCAATTTTACCACACGGCGGTCCTCCTTTACAGCATATATAGCCTGTTGGCGGCGGGCTGTCAACCAGACTGCTTGATCCGGCGTAATATGGTATAACTAGAGTATACAAAAGGGCCCGCATTACCGGCCTTTCTGTAAGGAGAATACCGTGTTTCACGATGATTTTGGCTGGATGTTTTTCGGCGGTTTCTGGATGATAGTCTTCTGGGGGGTCATAATCGCCCTGATCGTCTGGGTGATCATCAGGCTCAGCCGCCGCGATGATACCACCTCAAGTTCAAAGGTCAGCGCCCTTGATACCGCCAAAGAGCGCTACGCCAAGGGCGAGATTACCAAGGCCGAGTTCGACCAGATTAAGAAAGACATCTCCTAGCTCTCTCAGGCTGCGTTTTCTTTGTTCCGCCTCCGGCCATAGCCGGCGGTTTTTCCAGCACAAGATTGCCTTCTCGAGAGGATACTTGACACCTGATTATACTCTATAGTAGTATATAGTATATTAACATGGAGGTTGTAATTATGTTTATTGGCGGTGTTGGGATGCTACTGATGGTACTATTCTGGGGCGCTCTGATTGCCCTTGCTGTATGGACAGTTATCAGGCTTAGCCACAGCGATGCTACTGCCCCTTTGCGGGTTAGGAACAACCCCCTGGATTTAGCCAAGGAGCGCTATGCCAGGGGTGAGATAAGCAAAGAGGAGTTCTACCGGATAAAGAAAGACCTGGCCTAGCCCCCGGTGAAGCATAACGACAGTGGAGGTATAAAATGAGCAGATCTGCGGCTACGGCCACTAAATACGGCTACACCAAGGACAAGTCCGCCCTGCTGGCCCGGCTGAAGCGGATGGAAGGCCAGGCGAGGGGCATCCAGCAGATGATTGAGGATGACCGCTACTGCATAGACATCATCCAGCAGCTTACCGCCCTTTCGGCGGCGGCTGACGAGGCGTCGCTGATTATCCTGGAGAGCCATATAGAGGGCTGCGTCAGCCAGGCCATCAGGGAAGAGCACGGCCAGGAGCACATCAAGGAGTTGATGGCTACCCTGCGCCGGGCGATACGGCGCTAGACCCGGCCTGAAGAGGCTAGGCGATAATGAGCAAGCCAAAAGCCAAAACAAAGAAAATAATCATTCCCGTCACCGGTATGACCTGCGCCAGTTGTGCCGTAACGGTAGAGAAGGCCCTTTCCCAGCTGGACGGGGTATCGGGGGCCTTCGTGAACCTGGCCAGCGAGAAGGCATCGGTAGAATACGACCCCAACAGGCTTTCGGCCAGAACGCTGGCTGCTGCCGTCAGCGACACAGGCTACGGCGTAGCCCTGGAAAAGAAGACCTTCGGCTTAACCGGAATGACCTGCGCCTCCTGCGCCAGCCATGTGGAAAAGGCCCTGGCCGGGGTGCCGGGGGTTATTTCAGTCAATGTCAACCTGGCCACTGAGAAGGCCACCGTGGAGTTCCCCACCGGCGCCGTTACTATGGCCGACCTCAAGAAGGCCGTTGTGGATGCCGGTTACGGCGTTATTGAAACCAAAGCTGAAGAGGGCGCCCCCCAGCCGGATGAGGTAACAGAAACTACCCGCCGTGAGCTGCGCACACTGCGCCGCAAGCTCATCCTGGCCGTTGGTATCGGCTTCTTCATGCTGCTGGTGGCCGTCTCCCATTTCACCGGGGACTGGATGCCCGCCTTCCTGGGAAACAAATACCTCCTCTGGGCGCTGGCCACGCCGGTGCAGTTCTGGGCCGGCTGGCAGTTCTACAAGGGAATGTGGGGGGCCTTGAAGCACCGAACGGCCAATATGAACACCCTTATCGCCGTCGGCACCTCGGCCGCCTACCTGTACAGCGTAGCGGCCATTCTTTTCCCCGCCTTCTTCTCTGAAGGTGGCCGCGAGGCCAACATCTACTTTGATACGGCGGCTATTATTATCGGCCTCATCCTGCTGGGGCGCTTCCTGGAAGCGCGGGCCAAGGGCCAGACCTCAGATGCCATTAAAAAGCTCATCGGCCTGCAGGCCAGGACAGCCAGGGTGCTACGCCAGGGCCAGGAAACGGACATCCCCATAGAAGAGGTCGTGGTGGGCGATATCGTCATCGTGCGGCCAGGGGAAAAGGTGCCGGTGGACGGCGTTGTCAAAGAGGGCTATTCCAGCATCGACGAGTCCATGGTTACCGGCGAGAGCCTGCCGGTGGAGAAAGAGGCCGGTAGCCAGGTTACCGGCGCCACCCTCAACAAGACGGGCAGCTTCCGCTTTACCGCCACCAAAGTGGGCAAGGACACCGTGCTGGCCCAGATTATCCGGCTGGTGGAGGAGGCCCAGGGCAGCAAGGCACCCATCCAGCGGCTGGCCGATGTCATTTCCTCCTATTTCGTCCCCGCCGTCATCGCCGTGGCCAGCATTGTTTTTGTCCTGTGGTTCTTCCTGGGCCCGGCGCCGGCGCTTACCTTCGCCCTGCTCAATTTCGTGGCCGTGCTCATTATCGCCTGTCCCTGCGCCCTGGGACTGGCCACGCCGACGGCTATAGTGGTCGGCACCGGCAAGGGGGCGGAGCACGGTGTTCTCATCCGCAGCGGCGAGGCCCTGGAGACGGCCCATAAAATAAAGGCCATAATACTGGATAAAACGGGCACACTCACCAAGGGCCAGCCGGTGGTCACCGATGTCTTCACCGTAGCCAGCTTCACTGAGGGCGACCTTCTAACGGCCGCCGCCTCCGCGGAGCGCGGCTCGGAGCACCCCCTGGGCGAGTCTATTTTTAGCCGGGCCAAGGAGCAGAACCTTAAGCTAGCCGAGGCTACCCATTTCAAGGCCCTTCCCGGCCACGGCATTGAAGCCAGGGTAAACGGGAAGGCGGTATTACTGGGCAACCTGAAACTGATGCGGGATAGGGACATCGCGCTTGACGGCCTGGAGGAGAGGGCGACGACACTCTCCGGCGAGGGCAAAACGGCCATGTTCGTCAGCCTGGACGGCAAGGCGGCCGGCATCATCGCCGTGGCCGATACCCTCAAGCCGAACTCCAAAGAAGCCGTAGGGCGGCTCCAGCGGCTGGGGCTTGATGTGATAATACTCACCGGGGACAACCAGCGCACCGCCGAGGCCATCGCCCGGCAGGTGGGCATCTCCAGTGTGCTGGCCGATGTGCTGCCGGAGCACAAGGCCGCAGCGGTCAAGAAGCTCCAGGCCGAAGGCAAGATGGTGGCCATGGTCGGCGACGGCATCAACGACGCCCCCGCCCTGGCCCAGGCCGATGTCGGTATCGCTATCGGCACCGGCACCGACGTAGCCATGGAGGCCGCCGATGTTACCCTGATTAGCGGCGATCTGAGGGGAGTGGTCACCGCCATCTCCCTTTCCAAGCAGACGCTGCGCACCATCAAGCAGAACCTCTTCTGGGCCTTCGCCTATAACATCTCGCTGATACCGGTGGCCGCCGGCGTGCTCTACTTCGTCTTCGGCTCAAGCGGCGTGCCAGCCCAGCTCCAGTTCTTCCTGGGCGATTTCGGCTTCCTGAACCCTGTCCTGGCGGCGGCGGCCATGGCCATAAGTTCCCTCACCGTGGTCTCCAACTCGCTGCGCTTAAGGAGCTTCAATCCGGCCAGATTATAAGGAGGGCAGGATGAAAATAGAGCTCTATTACTTTGACGGGTGCCCCAGCTACAAGACGGCCCTCAAGTATATAGATGAGGCCCTGAAGGAAAAGGGCTTAAATATCCCGGTAGAGATGGTTAGGATTACCAGCGAAGAAGACGCCGTCAGGCAGCGCTTCCTGGGCTCTCCCAGCGTCCGCATTGACGGCGTGGATATCGAGCCCGGCACTGAAAAGATAAAGGCCTTCTCCCTGACCTGCCGCCTATACCTTGAACACGACAATGTCCTGGAGTGGCCCGGCCGAAAGCTGATACGACAAGCGATAGATAATGCGTCCGCAAAACGGTAGTAACCGCTGAGGAGGTGCTCAAATGGCTATAGACCCGGTCTGCAAGATGGATATAGACGAGAAGACGGCAGTGGCAACCTCGGACTACAAGGGAAAGAAATACTATTTCTGCGCCGTCGGCTGCAAGTTATCCTTTGACAAGGACCCCGAGCAATACCTGGCCGCAAAATAGCAGGCGCTAATCACCAACCTTCCGTTGACGCGGCGGCCACGCCCAGCCGCTTCAGATAGCGATGGGCCTGGAGGGTGGCCTTGGCCCCCTCGCCGGCGGCGACGACAATCTGCTTCTCCGGCACGCTGGTGACATCACCGGCGGCATATAGCCCGGCGACGCCCGTCTCCGTAGCGCAGTTCACCGGCACCTCGCCCCACTTGTTGAGCTTAACGAGGCCCTTGATAGCATCGGAGTTGGGCACCAGGCCAATCTCTATGAAAACGCCGGTGACATCCAGCTTCGTGGTCTGGCCGGTCTTCACATCCTTTATCACCAGCCCGCTGGCAAAGCCATCACCGGCTACCTCCACCACCCGGTGGCCGGTATAGATACTCACCTTCTTAGCCTTCTTCACCTGCCGCGCCAGAACCTCATCACCGGTGAGACCCTTTTCGGTAACCAGATCCACATGTTTGGCAATCTTTACCATATCCAGCACCGCCTCAAGGCCCGAGTTGCCGCCGCCGACCACCGCCACCCGCTGCCCGCCGAATATGGGGCCGTCGCAGACGGCGCAATATGACACCCCCCGCCCGGCCAGTTCGCCCTCGCCGGGTACGCCCAGCTTCTTGGGCCTCTTGCCGGTGGCGTAGATAACCGCCCTGGCCTGGTATTTATCATCGCCCTCGGTTACCGCCTCAAAGCCGTGTTTAATCTTCTTGAGCCCGGTTACCTTGTTGCCTATCTGCTGCTCAATGGGGTACTTATCCACCTGCTCGTTGAATTTCTCCACCATCTCCGGCCCCTCAATGAACTGGTAGCCCAGATAGTTCTCAATACCGGCGGTGGTGTTCAGCTGCCCGCCGATATCGCCGCTAACCAGCACCGCCTTGAGCTGCTTCCGGGCGGCGTAAACACCGGCGGCCAGGCCGGCCGGGCCCGCGCCGATTATCATCAGGTCGTACATAAGCACCCTCCTGCCGGGGAATCAAAAGATATTAGGTGATTTTCATATACCGCCTCAGATATGTCAAGGCCGCCAGTGCCTTCTCCGGCCAAATGTGATATATATTTAATGTTTTCGGCCTCCGTTTTATGACTTTGACACTAGTTCTTGGTTAATATGTTAGAAAGAATGGAGTTGACATGGTAACGGAACGCATTTCTGCCCTTAAGGCGCTGGAAACGGCCATCCATATGGAGATGGACGGCCAACAATTCTACCTGGAAGCCAGCCGCGCCAGCAAAAACGAACTGGGCCGGCAGCTGTTTACATCCCTGGCGGCTGAAGAAGACCTTCACCGCAAACGTTTTGAGGAGATTTACCAAGCCATCCGGCAGAGGCAGGACTGGCCCAGCCCCCCGCTAAGGCACGACCACGCCCTGGACATTAAGACCATCTTCGCCCCGGCGGTAGGCCGTATTGGCGGCGAAATTAAGGCGGCCGCCAGCGAGCTTGAGGCCATCCAGGTGGCTATGGACAAGGAAAACAAGTCCTATGATTTCTACGAGGAGCGGGCCGGCAAGGCCGTCTATGAAGCCGAAAAAGAGTACTACCAGGTGCTGGCCGCAGAGGAAAGGCACCACTACCTGGTGCTGGTCGACTATCAGGAGTACTTGGGCGATCCGGCCACCTGGTTCACCAACAAAGAGCACCCTTCGCTGGATGGCGGCTAGGCCTTAGGCTACCATAACAAGCAAAGACAGGAGGAATTAATGGATAAGAAACAAATCATTGCCCTGCTCAACAAAGACCTGGAGGACGAACACGGTGCCATCGGCCAGTATCTGAGCCACGCCTACGCCATGGGTGAGGGGGAAATGGCCTACGAGATTGAGGCAATTGCGCGGGAGGAGATGCGTCACCTGGACTGGCTGGCGGAGAAGATAGTTGAACTGGGAGGCCAGCCCAGCCTGGAGAGAGGCCATATGATAATGGGCGGCCAGTCGGTCAAGCAGTGGATGGAAAATGATGTCCGGCTGGAAACAGGGGCCGTTGAACAGTACCGGCAGCATATCGGCCTCATAGAAGACAAGGGGATTAAGCGTCTCTTGGAACGCATCCTCTCCGATGAGGAATCACACCGTACGGATTTCGGCAAATTCGTCCAGGAGGCCCAGGAAGGAGGGATCAAGGATCTGAGGGGCTCTCACAGCGACGATGTCATAAAGGCCCTAAACTGGGGCATAGAGCACGAATACACGGTTATTCTTCAGTACTTATTCCAGTCCTATATGACAACCAACCGGGAGGCCAAGAAACAATTTGAAGACCAGGCCGTCAACGAGATGCAGCACCTGGGCTGGCTGGCGGAGAAGATAGTGGGCCGCAAGGGCAGCCCCGTAATGAAGCACAAGGAGGTCGACACCTCAACCGACCTGGTCCACGGGCTGAAGGCCGATGTTAAAATTGAGCGCCAGGTGGCCGAGGCTTACGAAAAATACGCCGCCGCCGCCGATGACCCCGGTGTCAAAAGGCTGCTCCTGAGGCTCAGAGACCACGAGCTATACCACGTCGATGTATTCAGCAATCTGCTCATGGAGGAGCAGTTTAAAAGAGAAGAAGACGAGGAGGAAGAATAATGGCCTATTCTGTGCAGGACTACTCCCGCCTGATTGGCATGGCAGGCTTCAGTGAAACCCTGCTTAACAACCACTTCACCCTTTACCAAGGCTATGTAAACAACACCAACAAGCTGATGGACAGCCTGGCGGCCATGCTCAAGGAGGACAGTACGGCCACCCCGGAATATGCCGAACTCAAGCGGCGGATGGGTTTTGAATTCAACGGCATGCGGCTGCACGAGTGCTACTTCTCAAACCTGGCCGGCAATGGCGACGCCGACAAAGCGCCCCGTCTCAAGGCCCTGCTGGCTAAAGATTTCGGCAGCTTCGGCGCCTGGGAAAAGGACTTCAGGGCCACCGGGGCCATGCGCGGCGTCGGCTGGGTTGTTCTCTACCAGGACAACCTTACCGGCCAACTCTTCAACCAGTGGATTAACGAGCATGAGGCCGGCCACTGGGCCGGCTGCACCATTATCCTGGTGATGGATGTCTTTGAGCACGCCTTCCTCACCGACTACGGCCTGAAACGACCGGCCTATATAGAAAGCTTCGTGGCCAACATAGACTGGGCCATACTGGAAGGCCGGCTGAAATAGACCGGCCCGGCGGCCAATAAAGACAGGCTACAATCTTGCCTGATTCATCCGGCTGTTGGCGTCGCTCTAACCACAAGAGGATAGCATTGTCCTTTAGCCCTTCTTGTGGACTACTGGCGCTTTTATTATAATGGGGGCAATCAGTTCACCAGGAGGCAAACCGGTGTCAATACACTTTACCAGCGAGGAGATTATCAACCTGGCCATTGACATTGAACGGCGGGGCATTGCCTTCTACGATACCATGGCCCGTTCAACGGAAAGTTCCGCCCTGAGCAGCGCTTTTCAGTTCCTGGTCAATATGGAACAGCAGCACGTCCAGATATTTCTGAGCATGCGCACGAAGGCCGGAGGGTCCCAAGCACTGGAGAACTACACCGCGGAGCACAGCGCCTACCTTGATGCCCTGGCCGCCAGCGCCGTCTTCACCGATGATATGGTCACCAGTGAGTTGGCCACCAAAATAAACAGCGACATTGAGGCCCTGGAGCTGGCCATCAGCGCCGAAAAGGACTCAATTCTCTTTTATTACGAATTGTGGGACATAATGCCGCAGACCAGCCACTCCCTGCTGAGCCAGGTTATCAGCGAGGAGAAATCTCATTTGAGGCAGCTTTCCCAGCTGAAGAAAGAGCTTCAGGCCGGCGGCTGAGGTTTGCCATGCTGGAGCAGGAGATACTGCGCAAGTTCCACATTATCGCCGTCGTCGGCGCCTCGTCAGACCCCGATCGCGACAGCAATGTAGTAACCCAGTATCTGATTGATAACGGCTACGATGTAATTCCCGTAAATCCTAACACCGGGGAGGTGCTGGGGCGGAAGAGCTACCCCAGCCTGAGCGCCATCCCACGGCCGGTAGAGGTGGTAGACATCTTCCGCGACCCGGCCAAGGTAATGCCCATCGTCGATGAAGCCATAGAGATAGGGGCCAAGGCGGTGTGGTTCCAGGAGGGGGTTATCAACGAGGAAGCGGCGGCCAAAGCCAGGCGGACCGGCCTGCTGGTGGTAATGGACAGGTGCATGGCAAAGGAGCACACCGCCATGCTGGAAAGGGGCGGCTAGCCGATATTAGCGGCTTAAACCTAAATATTTGGTAAAAGCCGGCTTTTTTTACTAATTTACTATTGACATCGTAGCCAGGAATGGTTTATCGTTTAGAGCATATTCGCTTAAGGAGGGTTACATGGAAGGATACTGTATGAAATGCCGGACCAAGAGGGAAATGAAGAATACAAAGCAAATAACCATGAAGAACGGCCGCCCGGCTACACAGGGTGTTTGCCCGGTGTGTGGTACCAAGATGTTTAAGATAGGCAAAAGCTAGACGATAATCCAAATTGGGTTAACGAAAGGCCGGGTATATCCTTTGGGGTATATCTGGCCTTCTTTTATGTCCTGTATATATCCCAGAAGCTGACCAGGCTCTTGAAATCCTCCAGGCCGCTCATGGCCTTGCTGGTGGCCTTGATGCCGGCTTCCACGGCGGCCGCCACCGGATTTAAGCCCCCGGCCAGCACTATGCCCACTTTATTTAGCCCCACCGCCATCTCACACAACGCCAGGCCCGGCTGGCCGATGGCCACGGGCCTGTTGATTCCGGCCTGCTCAAGCTGGCCAAAGAGCTGGTTGGCCAGGGGTACGCTCACCGCCGGTATCTCCCGGAAGTTGGCCAGTATCTTACCCTCGCCTTTTCTGGCCACCTCATCCACGTTGGTCATACGGCCGGAGATAAATATCTCGGAGGGGTCCAGCGACGAGCCGGAGTAGGCGATGAGGTCGGTGAAGCGCCAGGGCTTGTTTAAACGGTATTGCAGGGTGCCGCCGAACCTGGAATCCATGGGTATTCCCGCCTTCAGCAGGGTACCGTTGATGACGATGCTACAGACAGTGGCCAGGCCAGTAGAGCCCTCCGGTACCAGCCTGCCCCCCAGCCTCTGGCCTTCCTCCGCCACTGCCACCAGCTTGCTGACGTACAGCCCCGCCTTGAAGCTGGAAGCCATCGCCTTAAGTGCCGCCGGGAAGCTGTCCCGGGCGAAAAAGGATATGTTTACCGGAATCTGCCCGCTTGCGGTGGCCGGGTCAAAGGTATCCTGGTAGGCCAGCAGCTCTATCTTCTCAATGACAAAGCCGACCTTATCGGCAACCATGGCGTTCTCCAGCTCCTCAAGCCCCAGCCGGGTGATGGCCCGGCCGTCGCGCCGGCTAATTTTACGGGTCAAGCCCTTCTCATCCAGCAGCCGCAGGTGATACCTGACCGCCCGCTCGGAGAGTTCAATGCCGTACTCTGTCTTGAGCCGTCGAGCGATTACTTTTGAGCCGACGGCCCCCGGCGCGTTGCTCAACACCCGCAGCATAGCCAACTTTTCCCGCTCCACGTGGCTGGCCTGCGACCCTGTCACCATATCCTTACCCCCAACCCTATGCCTGCTAACCCTCCAGGATTTCCATTGCCTCCTGGCGGTAGGCGTCCATCAAGTAGGGTATCCCCGATATGTTAGCACACTCGTCGGTCAGGGACATAAGCTCGTTGCGGCTTATGGCTGGTATGCTAAAGCAGCGGGCGCCGGCCATCAACTGCTGCAGGCCCACTTTTATCTTTTCGGAGTAGCTATAAATGCCGATGGCGCCCAGCGGGATGTTCTTTATTTCATCGCTGCCGACCAGATTTTTAACATCCTCGTAGTTGACGAATATCTCCTCAACCGTGCTGCCGAACTGGCTGACCGTCCGGGGCAGCTTATCATCCTTAATCCACTTATCTATGTTCTTGCCGACAAAGCCGGGAATCATCAGCGCCCGTCCCATGCATACCGCTTTGCTGAACGGCGCGCCTAAGGCGATAGCCTTGAAAACGCCGTCCTCGCTGGAGAAGCCGCCGGCAAAGGCCATATCCGGCACACGCTGTCCCTTGTCGCTCAGCTTCTTGGCGAACT
>DAOUZU010000115.1 GCA_030665535.1 Dehalococcoidia bacterium | reverse complement strand
CTGAGGACGTTGTTGGGGTAGCAGTAGCAGGCCGCACCTTCCCCGCGGCCCATTGTCACCAGGTCTACGCCGCGGCTTTCCACAATCGTTTCGTTCAGCTTGATTTCCAGGTAGGCCTCTTTGGTCAGCCCTGGCGGGATGCCCAGCTTCTCGTCATTGAAGGTAGCGATAATGCCGCCTATCGTCCCGCTCACGCTAAGACCCAGGCCCTCGCCCAGATTGGCGTTGGCGTCGGCGTCTACGGCCAGCACCGGCCCATCTCCCCTGTTCACCAGGTAGCGGATGATGAGGCTGGCCAGCGATGTCTTGCCACTGCCCCCCTTACCGGCTACGGCGATAGTATAAGTCAAACCGTAGTCTCCTGCTTGCTCCTTTTAAGACTTGATTTAACGGAGGGAAACTCGTCGATATGGGTGTGGGGCAGGAAGAGGGCGGCCACGTAGTCGTGCATGAACTGGCTGTTCTGGCTCAATTCCAGGTTGGTCATCATTACGGCCACACGTTTTCCCTCGTCCAGGATATCCGTGGAGAAGGCAGTCAGCCGGGCCCCTAGCAGGGAACCGTTGCCAATGAAGATAAACCTTTCCCGCGGGAGGTCCGGCAACAGGCCGATGGTTACGGCGCTCTCAATATCAATATGGCTGCCGAAGGTACCGGCAATGATCACTCGCTCCACATCGGCACAGCTGGCGCCGACGCTTTGTATAAGCGTCTGGCAGCCGGCGTACATAGCCGCCTTGGCCCGGATGAGGTTGTCTATATCAACCTCGGTGAGAACGATGTCCTTTCCGGTGGCCGTTTCCGCCGCTACGGCCAGCAGATATTCGTAGCCGTCAGGGCCCCGCCGGACTCTCTTATCCGCCTTGTGGTGAAACTTGCCTTTCTGGTTTATCACCCCGACCAGAAGCAAGGCGGCCACGATATTGATGAGGCCGGCGCCGCAGATGCCCTTTGGCGGGCTGCCGCCGATGGTGTGAATATCCGGCTCCAGGCTGACGGAATTAATGGAGAAGTCCTCGATGGCGCCTTCAGCGGCGATTATGCCGTGCTTTATACCTCCGCCCTCAAATGCCGGCCCGGCGGAGGCGGAAGCGGTTACCATCCAATCGGCGTTGCCGATAACTATCTCGCCAGTGGTGCCGATGTCTATGTAAAGGGTAAGCTGCTGGCTCTGCTGAATCCCCGTGCCGACAACGCCGGCCACGATATCACCGCCGACATAGCTGGCCACTGACGGAATAGTGTAGACATATGCGTGGAGCGGCAGGTCAATACCCAGGGCGGCGGCGGCCACCTGGGGGGCCGCGCTGACGGTGGGCACGTAGGGTGCCAGCCGCATATATTTGGGGTCAAGGCCGAGCAGCAATTGTATCATAGTGGTATTGCCGGCGACGACCATATGACCGACATCATCGGCCTCTATACCGGCCTCGGCCAGCAGCTCGGATATAATGCCGTTTATCGTGGCCGTAACCGCCTTCTGCAATTTCTTGAGGCCGCCGGGTTTAGCGCAGCAGGCAATTCGGCTGATGACATCGGCCCCGTAGCTTATCTGCTTGTTGTATTCCAGCCCCTGGGCCAGCACATTACCGCGGCACAGGTCCAGAAGCTGGCCGCGGACGCCGGTTGTGCCGATGTCAAAGGCCAGGCCATAGAAGCTGGATCGGGTGTCTCCCGGCTCGATGTTTATAAGCCTCATAGCGGCTTCGTCATCCCGCAGCAGGCTGGCCGTTACCGTCCATTCGCCATCCCGCAGTACAGCGGCTAGCTTTCTGACCACGGTCATATCCACGGATATGTTGTTCTGACCGCAAATCTGTTTTAAACCGCGCTGCAGGCGGCTCAGGTCGCTTGAGTTATCCTTCATGGTGGGCGGCGTAAGCTTAACCAGCAATTTGGTAAGCGGCGGGTTGTAGCGCCAGCCGCCGGCCAGCACTGCCTGCGCCTCGCTGCCGCCGGCCATCTCACGCTCCAGGACGCCGGCTTCAAGCCTTGATTCCAGCGGGATATGGGCCACCAAGTCGCTTAGTACCCGGCTCTGGCAGGCCTGCCGAATGTCTCTGGCGTACTCCTCAGCCGAGACCATAGCCGTTCTTTTACTGTCCACCGAACCCTTCTCAATGAGCACCTTGCAGGTGCCGCAGGTGCCAATTCCGCCGCAGGAGGCGTTTATATGCACACCGGCGTCAATAGCTGTCGCCAGCAGGTTTGCCTTCTCCGAAACGGCGGTGGTGACATTATTCGGCTTAAAGGTAACGCTTATTCTTTTAGTGGCTGATTTTCTCGTCATCTCAGTTATTTTGGCGGCTAAAACAGGCCCTTAACCTTACCCGTCTCCACATCCACGTCTATTCTCCTGAAGGCCGGGTTGGAAGAGGTGCCCGGCATCAGCTTGATATCCCCGGCCACCGGTACGATAAAGCCAGCCCCGCCGTAGGTCAGGATATCCTTGATGGGCAGGATGAAGCCCTTGGGGCGGCCTTTGAGGGTGGGGTCGTGCGAAAGGCTCAGGTGTGTCTTGACCATACAGGTAGCCATTTTCTTCATCACTGGATCGTTTTCCATCCGCTCCGCCTTGGCCAGCGCCTTTGCGCTGAAGGTAACGCCGTCAGCCCCGTATACCTCACGGGCTACCTTCTCTATCCGCTGGCGCACGGGCAGACTGTCCTCGTAAAGCAGTTTGAAATCAACCTTGTCTTCACAGGCTTCCACAACGGCATCGGCCAGTTCCAGTGCGCCGGCGCCGCCTTTGAGCCAGTGCTCGGATACGGCCGCCCTGGCCCCGGCCTCCTCGGCGGCTTTCTTAACGATGGCGATTTCACTCGCCGTATCGGTATGGAAACTGTTAATGCAAACCACCGGGTTGATGCCGGACTTTTTAACCGTCTCAATATGGGCGATAAGGTTGGGTATGCCCTTGGCCACCAGCGCCGTGGTCTCCTCCGTGTAGGTGGCATCCTGTGGTTTACCGGGCTTCACCTTGGGGCCGCCAGCGTGCATCTTGAGCGTACTGTTGGTGG